>NZ_LGEB01000054.1:0-96342 GCF_001279555.1 Micromonospora sp. NRRL B-16802
GTGAGCAGGTGACGCGCGAGCGAGGTGAGCCCAGCCGCGTTGCCCGAGATCAAGATCGTCTTCGCCGTCGTCTCGAGCACCTCTATTCGCAGGACGGTGCCGTCGTCCCAGTCGCTGATCAGGCCACGCCGGGGGTCGTACGGGATGACTCCGACGACGGCCGGCTCCTTCGGCGGCTCGTCAGGGTCGTTCACAGCTGGCAGACCTGAGCATCCACATCTTCGGAGCTTGCCGCAAGCCCGAAGGAGACGGTTTTCATTTCGAGGAGCGTTTGTTCGGTTTCGCCGGCGGTGTTATCACGGGAATGACGTACCGCCCCGCGCGCCCAGCCCCGCGCGATCCGCCGTTGCCCTCTATCTGACCGCTGGGGCATCTGGCCTCGCCAAGCTGTGCTCGGCGAGGCCAGTTCGCATCCACCCAACAGAGACGCCTGAGGCTACAACAACATACTAGATCACGGCATAGCCTTCAATCGGACGCCCGCATCCTCGGCCGCACGTTCTGCTGCGCTGATTATTGAATCAACTTCCCGCGAATACAATCCGAGGTCCTCTACTGCCTGCACAAACGTCATGATCTTTGCATGCAGCATGAGATCGTCCGGCGCATCGATAGCGTCGGCCGATTGAGGTAGAAGCACGTCTCGGACGACGGCCTCCGCAAGAATCCGGTCCAGCCGAGGGTCGCGAGAGGATTTCGCCACCCGAGCCGCGAACCTGCTCACAAGATCCGCGGATGAAGGAGGCGGAAATCGTTCCCGCAGCACGGCAGTGACGGCCCGGTCAATGAGGTCAGCCGCCGCCTCGCGGGACTCCTCATCAGGCAGCGCTGACAGTAGTTGTCGGTCATAGGAGGCTTGCGCTTTGAGGATCTGTCCGACCACCGTCTTGGGCCCACTCGCAGGCAGGGCACCTCCAAGCTCTGCAGTCGTGGGCCTCTTGCGGACTTTGCGACGCAGTCGGTCGGCCCGCATTTCGGCCGCGCGCACCAACTCGGCACACTGCTCGCCACTCGGGAACTGGCTCTGCGCCAAGTCGACGAGAATCGGCAGCATGTCCTTCTTCACTTTCCGGCTCGCAGCAGGGGAATTGTTGAAAGCTAGTTCAATTAACTCAGTAGTGTCGAGATCAGACGCCGACCTGCCCGTTCGGTTGATCACGCCCTCCAGGTACACGGCTACACGCTGGCCGGACGCCTCTCGGGAGAACGTGCGGCGCATTGCTAACACCCATGCTTGAAATATCAATTCCGGCGTGGATTTGGGATGCACCAGCAACCAAATGGCATGCGCACGGTCTCCATCTCTGAGAAACCGCCATACTGCACGCCCTGCGGAACTGAGCATGTGCTGAGGACCGTCATTGACGCCATGATTCATCATTTCCGCCCTCTGAAGACCCCTCTGGCGATCACAACTATGCCCAGAATACCACCAAGGACCGGATCATCCGCGGCCTGCTTCAGGGCCTTTTCCGCCCCCCTTACCGGAGCCTCGCTGCGCGTACGGCGCTCCTTGATACCTTCTGCGCTACGGACAATTCGATTATCTTCAGTAAGATTTGCCTCTTCCGTCCGATCACAGGTACAGCCCTGCGGCTCCCGCAGATCGCGGTTTGGCACAGATGTTGGCCCTCCGTGTACCGCGCAACTCGCATTAGAATTGTGGACGAGGACTGATGTGTCACCGGCACCCACATAATACGTGTGAATGTCGTCGACCGTGAGGTTGTATACCGTTTGTTGGGCGGTCCAACGCTCGATTGCGGAGACTTGAACAAGAGTGCCGGCCGAGGTGCGGAGCCACTGGCCAACCGACAGGTTTGTGGCATCCACCCATTCGCGCAGATCTGGGACCCAGAACGGATGCTCGTCCGTAGCTACCACACTGCCGGCACTGTCTTCGCCTTGCCCAGCGACACCAACCGTGATGCGGACCAGGTTCTTGGCTCCCGATCCGATGATGGTTGCCACCACCTGCTTGGCGGCAGTACCACCAGACAGCGCATCGGTGGCCAGGATCACATCTCCGGGCTGGATGTCCTCAATCGGCTTCCGCGTGCCGTCAGCCATAAGAACAAGAGTTCCTGGGGCGAAACTGTTGCACTTACCGAGCTTCAAGAAGTCCTTGGCACCGTCGATCAGGTCGCCGAGAAGGCCCTTGGTTCTCGTGACGAGGTTGCCGAACTTCTTCCACTTCCATGGAGCGCCGTATCTAGCCGCCAGCTTGCCGATTGCTCCACCGATGGCCGAGGTGGCGACGTTGATGGCGGTGTTGAGACAGCCGCCCATGTCGCCCTTGAGGAAGCAGTCCAGGGCATCGGTGATGCCCAACTCGTCCATCAGGATCTTCGCGAGGGCCTTGGCCGCGTTCAGGAGCTTCTGCTTCGCCCGCGCGATGCGAGCCTGGCGCTCCTTCTCGGCTGCTGCTGCCGCGGCCGCACGGCGGTCCTTTTCGCTGGCCCGGGGGTTGTTCCACGCGTTGATCGTGGGCTCGTCCGGGTCGTACGCCTTCGAGCAGCCACCACAGCCGTCGTTGTGTCCCTTGACCTTGTGGTAGTTGCCGTACATGTCCTCGTAGTCGGCACCGGGACCGCAGGCGTCGTCGGAGCACGCCTTGAGGCCGTCGGGGTCGGAGTACGAGATCGGGTTGTTGTTGGCGTACGCGTACCCGTGCATCTGCTGCGGGTCGTTGACGTCGATGATCGGGTCGACGGAGATGAACCGACCGGTGACGGTGTCGTACTCGCGGGCGCCGATGTTCACCAGGCCCGTTGTCGAGTCCTGGTTGCCGTTGACGAAGCCCTTCTCCGTCGGCCACTGCCCCGGTGTTGGTGGCGTGCCTCGGGACTCACCGAACGGCGTGCTGCGCCGGTGCACGATCGCACCGTTCTCGTCGACAGTCGCCTGACCCGTGCCGTGGTGGTCGGAGGCGACGTAGTGCAGACCGTTGATCTTCCGAACGATCGTGCCGCCGCCCGGCAGGGAGTAGTAACGGGTGCCGTCGGTCGCCCTGGTGGTGTGGTCGAGCCGGACCTCCATGCCCGGCAGGTAGAGCGTCGTCGCGGTCGGCTCCTTGCGGAGCATCCGGGAGCCGTCGACGTCGTACAGGAAACTGGTCTTTTTGCCCGTGGCGTCGGTGACGGACTCGAGGTTGCCCTCGGCGTCCCACTTCAGGGTCTGGTCCTCGCCGACCTTCGTCCGCTTCGTGGTGTTGCCCGCCGCGTCGTAGCCGTACTCGTGGAGCTTCGAGCCCGCCGGCGTCGTCTCGGTCATCTTGCTCAGGGTGTGCGGCTGCGGCTGGCCCGCGGTCGGATAGGTGTAGACGCGCTCCTTGAGCGAGGTGCCGTTTGCGGCGAACTGCGACTCGGTCTTGCGGTTGCCCACCACGTCGTAGGTGTAGGAGTGGTGGTACGGGGCCACCCCACCCACACCCGTCGTCGACGGGCCTCCGGCACACGGGTCGGTGGCGGTGCTCGCCGACGTCCAGGCCCGCTCCATGCGGCGCAGGTAGTCATAGGAGAAGCACTGCACGTCCCGGGTGCCCGAGGGCGTGTCGGCGATCCGGGTGATGTTGCCGGAAGCGTCGTAGCTGTACTGCGCGTCGATGTCGATGACCGGCGCGCCGCTGCGGTCCAACCGCTGGTGGGTGAGCCGCTTGGAGCCCTGCTCGTACCCGTAGGTCGACCAGACCTTGTTGGCGCCGAGCTTCGCCTCGGTCTGGATGACCTCACTGGTCGCCGAGTAGTCGACGTCCGTCAGGTACGGCACGTCGCCCTCGGTCGCGGTCAGCCGCTCCATGCTGTCGTACGTGTAGGCGATGCTCTCGAACGGCAAGCCTCCACCGTCGGACATGCCCGTCGCCCGAACGGTGCCGTCCTCGTTGTACTCGGCAGCGAAGCTGTACAACCCAGCGAGTTCCGCGCCGGCGTGCTCGGGCACCTGGTAGTAGGTGGCGTGCGGCCGGTAGAGCTCGTCGTAGGCGGTGTAGTAGGTGGCGTACTCCGCCCCGTCGATCCACCGGCTCGTCATGGAGAGCTGCCCGAGCATCTCCAGGTCGTACGTCCAGCTGCTGAGCAGTTCGCCGGTCTCGGCCGCCCCCTTGTAGCTGGCGGTGGTCCGGCCGATCGCGTCGTACGTGGTGCTGATCGTCTGCTGCACACCGTTCGTGGTGCTGGTGAGCCGGTCCAGGTTGTCGTACGTCATCGTCGACGTGCCGGCATCCGGGTCGATCGACTTGACCTTGCGGCCGAGCTGGTCGTACTCGTGCTTCCAGACGTTGCCGGCGGGGTCGGTGACCGTCGCGAGCTGGCCGGAGCGGTTGTAGGTGTAGAGGGTCTTGTCCGAGGCGCCCGACGGCCCAGTGCCCTTGTACTGCAACAGTTGGGTCGTCTGCCCGAGAGCGTTGGAGATCGCCGTGGTGGGGGTGCCGCCCTCCGGCGGGTCGACCGAGACACGGTCACCGCCGTACGTGGTGCTGGTGCGCCACTTCTCGTTACCCGCTACCGCGAAGATCTCCGCCTTGACCCGGTCGGCCCCGTCGTAGACGTAGAGCGTCTGGCCGTCGACCTCACCGTTGCGGGCGGGGAAGATGGCGTCCGTCGGAGCACCGGCGGCGTTGTAGGTCGCGTACGTCTTGTCGAGGTTGCCGGTCGCTGTGTAGAAGGTGTCCGCGATCATCCGGGTGCCGTTCGGCCCCTCGGTCTGCACCTGGCGGGGCCGCAGCAGACCGTCGTGCAGCTTGTACTCGACGCTGTACGAGCCGTCGTTCTGCCTCTTCTCCGTCTTGACCGCCACCGGCTTGTCGGTGCGGATCAGGTAGCTGTACTTGATGCTCGGGCTGTCGCCGCTGCGGTCCGGCATCCACACGTTGGACAGCCGGCCCAACGCGTCGTACTGCAACCTGCTGACCAGGTTGTTCGGGTCGGTCTGCTTGACCGGGCTGCCCCAGGCCGGGGCGTACTCGGTGGTGGTGACGTGCTCGAGCGGGTTCGTCTCGACCACCTTCGTGGTCAGACCGTTCGTCTCGGTGTACGCGGTGGTGGTGGTCTTGCCCATCGCGTCGGTGGCGCTGAGCGGCCGACCGTACGCGTCGAAGGTTCCCGACGCGGTGGTGATGTAGGTGGCGGTGGTGCCGTTGTGGCTTGCCATCCGCTCCGACTTGGTCGGGTTGCCAAGCGTGGGCGCCACCCCGAACGCCTTGCCGTCGTAGAGGGTGCGGGTGTCGGAGATGACCTGGGTCTTGCGGTCCACCGGCGAGGTGCCGCACGACACCGACAACGACTCGGTGCGTGCCACCAGGCTGTACAGGTGAAGGCTGGGGTTGTCGGCGTAGGTGGTGGTGTTGCACGCCTCGTCGCCTGCGACGTCGACGTCACCGAGGTTCTCGGTCTTGGTGACGCGGCCGAAGTCCGTCTCGAAGCTCGAGATGTTCTTCGTCTCCCGCCAGCCACCGGCGGCGAGCGCCACGAAGTTCCTGGTCACCGAGGTGTTTGTGAACCAGGCCTTCTTGTCACCCCAGCTGTGCGACTCGGTGGCGGTGTTGTGCCGCCACGGGGTGGCGATGCTCCGGCTGACCACCGACGCGCCGTCGTAAACGGTGCTCTCCAACTGGTGGCCGGAGAACTGGTCGTAGTCGACGTGCTCGACGCCGGCGGAGTCCTTCACCCGGACGTCCCGGGTGTCGCTGCTGCTCGGAATCTTGTCGCCGTGCATGCCGCGCAGATAGCGGTACTCGGTCTTGGTGGTCTGGGTCTGACCGTTGCCGACGGTGACGACGACCTTGCCGTAGCCGCGCCACTCACCCCAGGTGAGGTCCTTCGGGTCGGAGATCCCGTCGGGGTCGGACTTCCGCCAGGCGGCGCCGTCCTGGTAGTCGTACCTGGTGACCATGTCCGGTGCGCCACCGGTCCGGTCGGTCTCGATGACGGCGGCGACCACGTACTTGAAGAACCAGTCGGTGATCGGATCACCGCTGCCGTACGGGTTCCACTTCACCGGGTAGCAGCGCTTGGTGCTGTTGCCCTCGGTCGGAAGCGCGCTCTTGGAGCAGTCCGGTGCCGCGTAGTTGACGTCGATCTGGGCACCGGTGTCCGTCCACACCGTGGCGAGCCGGGGCCGCACCAGCGGACCGATGTTGTCGTCGTCCCGGTCGACCCGGTTGGGCAGCTGGAGGTTGCCCAGCTCGACCGACGGCATGGCGATGTCGTCGCCGTACATGCCGGTGTGGGTGATCTTGTGAAGCCAGAGGGTGCGGGAGGCGTCCCCGTTGTCCAGGAGCTGGTGGTCGAGCTTCCAGTTGTCGACGGCCGTCCAGCCGCTACCCTCGCGGATCTCGGTAGTGATCCCCGTGAGCCGGGCCCGGGTCCAGAAGGTGGGCGTGATCTGGTCGGTCTTGCACTTGGTGTCCTTGTTGCAGTTGCGGTCGAAGGGCACGTCCGGCCAGTGCGGCGCGGTGGTCGCGTTCAGATCCTGCGGGTCGCAGTCGACGGAGCCGTTCGGCAGGCAGCGCTCCTTGACGTCGAACCGCACGCGCGCCGGGGCGTTCGTGGTGTAGACGGCGTTGTCCCGCTGGCCGTAGTCGATCCGCTTGAGGTAGCCGCCGCGGTGGTACGGCACGCCGTTGGCATCGGTGCGCTTGCCGCGGGCGTAGTAGTTCGTCTCGGGCGTGTAGAAGTACGAGCTGACGTTGCCGTAGCGGTCCTTGACGTAGTCGAGGCTCCAGCGCCACGCCTGGTCACAGTGCGAGGCGGTGAATCCACCGGACGTGCTGTTGCACGGCTCGTTGGCGTCGTCGCCGTAGACCGGCAGCGTCCAGGTCGACCCGGTCACCTCTTTGCCGCTGCTCCAGCCCGGAAGCTTGTTGAGGCCGAAGAAGTACTGCGTGCCGTCGGTAGTGGTGACCTTCCAGTGCTCACCGTCGTTGTCGCCGTTGTCCGCGCCGGTGAGCCGCTCCACCTTCGAGCCGTCATCGGTGGCGAACCTCCAGGTGCTGCCGCTCTTGACCAGCTCGGTCGACTTGCCGTTGAGCAGGATCGTGGCGTTGTCGTACGCCCAGCACTGGTCGGCGTACTGGTCGTGCCCGTCCTCGGCACAGGACTTGTAGCGGCGTTCGATGTGCCCCGGCTCGTAGTTGAAGCCCTCACCCACCCAGGAGCCCTGGTTGTTTGTGGCTGCGGTACGCCCGTCGACGGACTGCGACGAGTACGCGAGCGTGATGCCCGGAGCGCCGCCACCCGGAACCGGGGGCGTACGCATCGGGTAGCTCCAGGAGAAGCCGCCGGTGGACGGGGCCACCGACCACTTCGACGACGGCGCGAGCTTCGTCGCGCCGAAATCGCCCTGCGAGGAGGATTCGGCTGCGGCCAGCGCGAATGTCGTACCCGCCGCCGCGGCGCTGACCGTGGCGAAGACAGTGCGGGATGCACTGTCGTTGACTGTCGGCACCGGCTCTATCGCGCAGCCGGCCTTCTCCGGGGTGGTGAGCGCACACTCTGGCAGCTTCACCAGCTTCAGGCGGGCACCGAAGTCACCGCCGAACGCACCGGCAAGGCCGTCGTAGCTGACCCCCAACCGGACGTCGCCAGCGCCCTGCTGGCCGTCGGTGCGGTTCAACTTGATCAACGGACCGTCGACGCGGGCCCGTTCGGACGCGGCGCGGTCGAGAACCTCGACACGTACCTTCGTGGGCGCGGGAACCGGAGGCGTTGCCGCCTTGGCGCCGGCCTTCGGCGCTGGCGGGGCAACAGCCGACAGCGACACGGCGAGTCCGCCGGCCTTGCCGGTCGCGGCCGGTCCCGCGTCGGTTGCGGAAGCGCCGGTACGCGCGCCGGCCTGCGCCGGCGTCCCTGTCGGGGCAGGGACAGCGATCTCACTGGCTCCGGCCGACGGCCAGGTGACAGTGACGGGAGTCGTCGTGGCGGGGGCGGCCCCCGGGTTTGCCGTGCGCGGCTTGACGCCAAGCGGCGCACGATTCGGCACTGTCTTGCCGACGTCGGTCGCCGTCGGGCGTTGGCGTTCGGCGGCAGTCGATGCGGGGGCATTGGCGACCTGGATGATGCTCGCGGTCATCACGACAGTCATTGCCCAGGACACTGGTCGCACCGCCCGGCGCTGCAACACGCCGGACGCGCCCAGAAATCGGGAGAACATCCACCCTCCCCAGGGTTGGTTTGGAAAGAAGGCACGGGGTGTCGGGGCCGCCCCCGAAGGGACGGCCCCAACGCCGGTGGTGTCAGAGGTTGGGCTGCTCGACGACGAGGCTGGTCCGGTCGATCTTGACCTTGTCCGCCATGCCGTTGTAGATCCGGATGTCGTCTATCGCGCCGGAAAGGTTCTCCCGCTCGCTGCCGTTGGCGAAGGCCCGGCCGAACTGGACGTTGCTCACGGCGGGCAACGGCTTCTCCAACTGGAATCCGAGAACCTGGCCGTTGAGGTAGAACAGCAGCTCCCGGTTGTATCCGTTGTAGACAAGGGTGATGTGGTCGCCCTTGCCGACCCTGGACGGTTCCCGGTCGTGCTGGGTCGCCTCGTACACCGGCGCGGCGCCGGTGTCGGTGGTGGCAGCCATCTCCCACAGGCCGTCGGTGTTGGCCCGAAGGACCACGACGCTGTTGTTGTTGGTGCCCTTGATGGAGATCGCCGTCATCGGATGGTTCTTCGAGCCGCTCGTGAACCGGACCCGGGCGGAGATGGTGAAACTGCCCGCCGGGTCGATGAGCGGGGTGGCCGTCTCGGCGTACTGCCCGGCCTGGCCCTGGAACTGGAGGTAACCGGCGCCCATCATCCCGGTGATCGGGTTGCCCCGGACGAGGCTGCTCTCCTGCCCGAGGCGCAACGCCTCGCCGCCCGCGTCGTAGTTCGGGCTGGACTTGTTGGCCTGGGTGCTCAACTGCCAGTAACCCTTGCGGTCGAGCTTGTGCTTCTCCAGGCCGGCCACGTCCTCAGCGACGACCGGGCGGTCGAACACGGAGACGTCCGCCATCGCGCCCTTCCAGAAGTCGGAGTACCCGCCGCCCTTGAAGGTGTGGCGGCCGAACTGGAGAGCACCTCGGGCCTGGACCAGCGAACGCCGGTCCTTGACGGCTGGAGTGCCCGAACCGACCTGGAGGGAGATCTTCTTGTTCGGTCCGTCGAAGATCGCCGTGATGAAGGTCCAGGCGGTGGTCGCCGGACCCGCCGTCACCTTCCACTCACCCAGGTTGATGACGTCGTTCGTGGGCATCCGGAAGAACCAGGACCCTTGCTCGACGCCCAGGCTGAAGCCGGGTTCCCCGGTGGCGTCCTGGCTCACCGCGACCTGGCGTCGATTGGGGTCGTCCACCCGGTACCAGCCCGTTATGGAGAAGCTCTGGTCGGTGCCCACCACCGAGTTCTCGGTGACGAGGTACGCGTTCGACGTGCCGTCGAAGGTCGCGGCCGTGTCCCACGTGCCGAGCGACCCCGGTACGCCGAACGTGACGCCACTGCCGATCCTGGCGTCGTGCGAGCCCATCTGGTCGTCTGCCGCCCTTGCGCTGGCGATGTCCGACAGCGGCCACTGCGCAACCGGCGGGCGCTTACCCACCCGGAAGGTGCAGGTGGCAATGGTGCTGGACCGCTTCGCCATGTCAATCGCCTTGACGAAGAGTTGGCGCGGCCCCTCCTTGTCGGGCGTCCACCTGATCGTCACCGGTCCACCGTTTGTGGTCGGCTTGACCGAGGTCGAGGCACCGCCGTTGAAGTTGTACACGTACTCGACCACGTCGGTGGCAGCCGAGTCGAAGGTGAAGCTGCCCTGGACACCGATGGAACCGCGCCACTGGTCGTCGTCGAGGCAGTCCGCTGTGGTGTCGGCGGCATCCCCGGGCAGATACTCCGGCGAGTCCACGTCCGGCGCGCTCGGGCTGGTCTTGTCGTAGTAGAACTGGCAGACGTTGCGTGAGCCTTCGGAGCTCCACGGCCCCCAGCTCACCCCGTCACTCGCCCGGACCTCCCAGGAGATCGGTACGTTCTGCGCGATGTCGCTTGGCACGTAGTAGTTGAAGAGGGAACCGCTCGCCTTCAGCGGCGTGACGTAGCTGCGGGTCTGCAGGCTCCCGCCGGCCGGCGTCCAGGTGACCTTGAACTCGGCCTTCACCTGCTCGGTGTGCGCCGACGAGTGGTCGGGGTCCCGCAGGATGGCGTTGAGCCGCGGCGGCACGTCGGTGTAGGGCGCGCCCGTGCCGTACACGCAGCCACCACCGGGTGACATCGTGAGTTCCGACTGGTTGGCGATCACCGGGGCGCGGTTGTAGCGGACCGAGAGAACGCCGTTGTCGCAGAACCGCTTGGTGTGGCTGGATGCGGTCTCGCTTACCGAGCGCAGACCGAGGGTGATGTTGCTCCAGCCCTTGCTGACCGCCTGCTGAACCGCCGGTTTGGCTTCCCATTCTGTGTTCTGGTTCGTCGAGGTGCAGCTCGACTGCACCTTTGTCGGCGAGTTGGTCGCGAGGTGCGTGGCCCCCGACCAGCTCGATCCGCCGGGCTGGTTGCTCCAGTTCGTACTGGACTTGATCCCGGAGGGCATCAGGTAGAGAGCAGCCGCACGGGCAGTGCTGTTGTAGACGTGCTGGAGGGTCACCCGGAACTTGGCCTCCAGGATGGTCTTGCCGGCGTACGGCGTGGCCAACTGGTAGAAGAGGCGCTTGACCTTGGAGTTGTTGCAGGACTCCGGGCAGAGACCGACGCGCTCGTGCCGCTTGGTGTCGAACTTCCAGTACTCCTCGGACGGGTAGCCGCTGTCGACCATCGCCCAGGCGCTGTTGGTGCTGCTCTGCCACACCGGGTCGACGTACACCGGGAAGGTGGTGGCCGGGTCGGCGAGCATCGCGGCGTCCGGGGTGAGGCTCAGCGTGCCGGAGCTGTAGTCGAGGCCCACCTGCTCCACCCGGGAGGTCTCCCCCGGGCCCCGCGCCGAGGCGTCGTTCGGATCCGCTGGCTCGGTGGTCGCGGCGGAGGCCCGCTGGGCTTCGCCGCCACCCTCCTGGTTGCCGCTGTCCCACATGGTCGGGGCGTCGGCCTCCATCACCGGGTTGCCGGTCGCCGGGTCGAGAGCGACGACGCCCCCCTCGGCGGTCTCTTCGATGTCGAGGCCCTCACCTGTCACCCCGAGCCGGAGGTCCCGCAGCTCGGGCAGGTTCGCCGCCTCGGGGGTCTTCAGCACCAGGACGTGGGAGAAGCCCTCGACGGTCACGTTGGCCACCAGGTCGACGTCCGGAAACACCTCCGGGTAGGTGGCCTGGTCGCCACTGATGGTCGGGGTGGGCAGCGCGTTCGGCCAGGTGAGCGTCATGACCCGGAAGTCACGCTCGATCACCATGAGGGGCGTGGTGCCACCTCCGGACAGACGCATGTTGAGCAGTGCGGCGGTCGGCGTGATCGTCCCGTCCGACTGGGCTACGAGGGCCGCGTTCGCCGGCACCCAGGTGTCGCCCTGCAGGACCCGTACCGCCTGGTTGTACTCGTTGGCGATCAGCGTCCCGTCCGGCTGGGCGAAGACATCCCGGTATTCGCCGCGCTGCGCGAGGACCTCGACTGGCTGGTTGAGGTCCGCCGCCGCGATCAGCGCCTCGGCTTCGGTGTCGCGGACCGGATCGGTTTCCACTGCGGCCACCGGCGCGGACGGCAGGGATGGTTCGGGCACGGCCACGTAGGCGGTGCTCGCGAGCAGGCCGGCGAGGCCCGCCATGAGGCCGAGCGTGAAGAGTCGACCCCGCTTTCTCGTACGACCGGCCACCGCCAGGTCCTCCCCCGTTGTACTGCGCGAATTCATGCTCTTCATCAGTTGACCGCCGCCCCGAACGTGCTCACGCTGGCGGGGATCCCGTTCACGCCTGGCTGCCAGGTCTGGCTGGGCGTCGTCGAGCCGCCGGCCAGGCTGGCCCACGTGAAGCCGTAGACGGCGTCAGTGCCGTACGGGGTGCCGACCAGCAGCCGCTGCGACGTGGCGCCGAACGAGGTGCCGACGATCTCGCTCGCCCGGACACTGCCCGGCAGGCTCGACCCGTTGCGTTGGAGCACCACCGGCGTGCCGATCGAGGTGACAAGTGCGGGAAGTACCAACACCTGGCCGAAGTCGGTCACCGAGGTGTCACCCGACGAACCGTCCTTGCCGGGCATCCCCAGCGCCATGAACATCGTCGAGTTGGTGCTCTCGACGGACGGGTTCGTGTTTGTCACAACGACCTTCTCGCCCAGGTAGTCACCGCCGGTCACGAGCGGGTTCTGCGGGTTGTGGGTGATCGCCGGACCCACCTCGGTGTAGGTGTTGCTTGCGGTGATGTGGAAGCGCTGCACCATTCCGGCATCCGACTGCGCCGGTTCGATGTCCTCACCGGGCACTCCGACCACCAGCAGGGAGCTCGCCGCGTCAGCGGCCGTTCCGGCTGGGCGGTACGGCGCGATGGCGATCGACTTGCCGAAGTTGTCGTTGGCCTCGGAGGTGTCCGAGACCGACGTCGCGTTCTGGTTGAGTTCGGCGGCGAGCGTGGGTAGCCCGTTGGTGAGCGTGTGGCTGTAGACGTTCACCGCACCGGCGAACTCGGCAGTGCCGATCGCCTCGCCCGGAGAGCTGACAGCCCAGTGGTGCTTGGACGCGGCCACCGCGTACCCCGTGCGGTCGTCGATCTCGGCAGCGCCGGGGACGCCGGCGCCCTGGCTCATCGCCACGTTCACGGTGCCCCGGATGTAGTGGACGATGCCGCTGACCGGCGCGGTGGTGGAGAGTCCCTCACCCGGCGCACCGATGACGAGGTAGGGCACACCCCTGGCGGTCCGACTGCCGGCGACCGCGTAGCCGAACCAGTCGTGGGCCTCGGCGGTGTCCGGCACATTTGTGACGTCCTGGTGGTAGACCAGCGTGGCGGGTCCCTGCGCCAGGCCGGCGGGTGAGCCGAGCAGCACGAGCACCACGCCGGCGTCCTGGAGGCCGTTGACGTCCTGGAAGGGAACGCCCACGGCGAGGTCGGTGCAGCCGTCGTTGTTGGCGTCGTACGGAGAGATCGCGGTGCCGAAGCGGTCGCTCGCCTCCGGTGTGCCGGGCACCTTGGCGACTCCCTCGTACAGGGTGTGCACCGTCGCGCCGCCGCCGTAGCTGACATGCAGCTGACCGGCGCGTACCTGGCCGTTTACCACTGCCTCCGGATCGGCGATCGCCACATCCGCGACGCCGTCGCCGTTGAAGTCACTGTCCGTGCCAGCGGTGCAGCCGGTCACCGGCGGCACCGTCGTGTAGACCTGCATCTCGCAGAACGAGGACCATGTGTCGCTGCCGCTCACCCCGTCGGACGCCTTGACCCGCCAGCGGTAGATGCCGCCATCGGCGAAGACACCGGCGGGAATCGTGGTCGCGACGGTGGCGCCGTTGGCGACGCCGGTGTAGACGTCGGAGCCGATCGCCGCGTCAGCGTTCATCGCCCACCACTCGAACGTGACGGTCATGGCGGTCGCGTCGGCGTCGGCGACGGTGGCCTTGAGCTGCGGGGTCACCGAGTTGACGATGGGACGGCCGGGGCCTGTCGCGCAGGTGGAGGCCGGCACCGTCGAACGGGCGGTCACCGTCGGGTACGAGTTGTAGGTGACGGTGGCCTTGGGCACTGTGGTGGTGACCGAGTAGGTGCGGGACCGGAACTGCTTGAAGGACGTCGAGTCGGTCTCGTCGGTCGCCCGTATGCCCATGTCGGCGCGGGTGTCGCCACCGTCGGCCGCCCGTTGGAAGAAGCTTGTGGCGGAGACGCCGACATAGTTGTCGTCACAGCTGCTGTCGAAGCCGGCCGACGCCGTGGTCACCTTCTCCTGGTGGGTCCAGGTCGGTTGGTTGCTCCACACGATGCCGTCGGCGATGGCGCCTGTCGTCCAGAGCTCCCAGGACCGTCCGGCGCACTGCACCGACCACCAGTTCCACAGCGAGATGGTGGCCGTGTTGATCTGCTTGCCGACGAGGGCTGTGGTGTCCCAGCGGGCGAACGACCGGGTGATCGGTCCGGTGGGGCCGAGCTTGCCGAGACGCAGGTCGTCAGCGCTGCCACGGTCGATGCTCTCGTTTGCCTGCACGTACGTGTCGTACGTGGTGGAGAGCGGGTTGATCTGCGGATCGATCGTGATGGGGTACTTCCGCTCCGGGGCGCGGAGCCATTTCTGATCCGGTGTGAGGGTAAGCGCGAATCCGTGGTCCGCCGCGGCTCCAGCGGCCTTCGCGACTGTCGAGGCGACCGGCACCTTGCTGACGGGCTCGCCCTGGGCATCGACACGCGCGTCCCACATCATCAGCGCCGGGCTCGTCGCGATGGTCCGCCCGGTCGTGTCCCTGATGGTCGTGTCGCCACCGACGCCACGGTGGACGTCCGCGACGTTGCGCCCGGTCACCGGCAGCGACAGCGTCGCCACCCGACTCAGGGCGGCGGGGCTCTTCACGACGAACAGGGTCTCCAGGCCGCTGCGGCTGGCCCGGACGACGAGGTCGACGCCAGCGAGGGCGTCCACGTACGTCGCCCGGTCGGCACTGAGCTGCGGCTCGGGAAGCGCGCCGGCCCAGTTGACCGCCACTCGGTCGTCGCCCTTGCCGACGGCTGCCAGCTCGTGGGTGCCTGACGGCTGGGAGCCGGAGATCGTGAGGTCGTAGGGGTGTGCGGCGGGTCGGATGGTGCCGTCCGGGTCTCGCCGAAGGTTCAGGTCGATCGGGACCCAACCGTCGCCTCGGCGGACCCTTGTCGGGCCGAGCGACAGCTCCGCCCTGAACTGCCCGTCGGGCAGGGCATAGACCTCGGTGGTTTCGGAGGTGAGGCTCTTGACCTGCACCGGTTTGCCGGTCTTGCGGGCGGCCCGTAGGGACACCGCCTCGTCGGACCTGATCTCTGTGCCACCCGTTACGCCATCCGGACCGGCGGCAAGATACTCCGCCGGTTCGCCCGGAATGCCCGCTAATGCGGCTGCCGTGAGCACGGCTACGCCAGCCGCGAGGCATGCGCGAACGGTGGCCGTCTTTCGACGTGCCACAAACCCTCCCCCGTGATTCAGATATTGATGGGGACTGTAGGGATGAGACCGCTCTACGCACAAGTACCTTTACAAAGCGTGATCACATAACCGGCAAGGCGGACAGCTCGCCTTCGGCGCTCACCCGCTGTTGTAATTCCTGCTCAAAACCCTTCGTCGTACGCGCACACGAAAGGCCCGCGCCCGGCCATGCCGGGTGCGGGCGCGGGCCTCCCAGTTCAGAGTCGGGTGAGACGGACGGCGTCGGCGATGACCAGTCCGCTGGCACCGCTCCACCGGCTCACGCCGACCCGGTTGGCATCGCCGGCCGGCAGCGTGAACGTGCCCAGGCTGCGCCACTGGCCGCCGGTGGCCCGCTGGTCGACGGTGATCGTCCGGTTGCCGCTGCTGGTGGCGACGATGTACGGGGTGGCGCTGTTGTAGCCGGCGTTCGCCGGCCACCAGGCTTCGACGCGGTAACTGGCGGTTGCCGGCACGTTGAACCGGTACCACGCGACATCGCTTGCTGCGACCGGGTCCGCGTACCTGTAGTCGGCGCCGTACCGCTGCCCGGAGTACGTCGAGACGCCCCAGTTGGCACTCGCGGTGAACCTGCCGGCGGTAGTGTTGTCCACCGTGGATGACCACGCTGTGCCACCGCCGGCCATCTTCGCCGCCACGTCGGCCCGCATCACATTGAGGTCGATGAAGGACGGGTCGATCTTGCCGGTGGTGCTGGTTTCACGGTGGCCCCGGGCGTAGCTGCTGTCCCGGCCCAGTCGCTTGAGCACGGCGGCGGTGGCGGCGATCGACGCGTTGTACTGCGCCGCTGTCATCTCCTGGTTGACGCCGTTGTAGTCGATCTCCCAGCCGATCATGAGCGTGTTGCCGTCGCCCGCCGGGATCGGCCCACTGCCGCCGCTCACACCTGCGTGGTTGCACCGGCCGGCAGAGATGACGTGGAAGACGCCGTTGTAGTCGACGAGCGCCTGGCAGAGCGGGCCGGGCAGATCCGACCGGCCGTTGATGCAGATGCCGAGCGCGGGGTGCGGGTTGCTGGCGCTGGAGGTCGAGGCGGTGTGGTGCCAGAGCACCCCGATGGGGTCGAAGGAGCCCGGCCGCATCCGGTTGAGCCAGTCTCCCTCGACGACGACCTGGACCCCGGCACCGCGCAGCACGTCGACGAGCCAGGGAATCGTGGCCATCAGGACTCCCCGAGCAGGTCGGCCAGGCACTCGGCCTTCGGTGCGGCGCTCGCCGGTGTGGGCCGGACGACGACGGTAAGCGCGGCGGCCACCAGTGCCGGGATGGCGAGCACTTTGCGGCGGCGCAGACGGGTGGATCGGGACGTGGCCATGGCGCTCCTTCGGCGGACGACGTCGGGCTCTCGATCGGATCGACGATCGTGATGACCGGCACGCTATACCGCGATGAGCGTCTATGTCGATAGCTTTCAGCAGTCGGACGCAGGCTGAAGGAAACCGCCTTATCAGGTGCCCGCCAGCGCGTCGATGTCGCGCATCTCCTCAGCGGTCAGCGAGAAGTGGAAGACATCGAAGTTGGCGCTGATCCGCTCCGGCGTCACCGACTTCGGGATCACCACGATCTCGTGGTCGATGTGCCACCGCAACACCACCTGAGCTGGCGAAACGTCGTGCGCGCCAGCGATCCGGGTCAGCACCGGGTCGCTGAGATCGGTGGTCTTGAACGGGCTGTAGCCCTCCAGCACCACACCCCGGTCCCGCAGCTCGGCGTGCCGTTGCCGGTCGTACAACATCGGACCCCAGCGGATCTGGTTGACAGCCGGGTTCTCCTCCGTCGACTGGATCAACTCGTCGATCTGCGCGGTGCTGTAGTTGCTCACCCCTACCGTCCGGGTCAGGTTCTCGTCCCGGGCGGCCAGCACCTCCCGCCACATCGGGATGCTCTCGGCGGCCGACGGGGGCCAGTGGATCAACCAGAGGTCCACCTGGTCGACGCCGAGCGCCTCCAGGCTGGCCTCCAGCGTCTCCCTCTCCCGGCCCACCCGGTCCGGTGGGAGCTTGGTGGTGATGAAGATGTCCTCCCGACGCAGCCCGCTCTCCTGCACCGCCCGGCCGACTTCCCGCTCGTTGCCGTACATGGTGGCAGTGTCGAGGTGCCGGTAGCCGGTGTCGAGCGCGGCCAGGACGGCTTCGTAACCCTCCGTGCCGGTGGCCTGCCACGTGCCGAAGCCGAGCAGGGGCATCCGCACGTCACCGGGGAGCATTGCGGTGGGCTGGTCGGTGTGGTCCATGAGGACCGTTCTACCCCGCCGCGCCCCCTGCCGCAGAGTGAACCGGACACTCCGGCAGGCAGCGCGACGATCCGCTGTGTCGGAGAATGCGTGTGTGAAGGACCGGCTGGACGAGTACCGGCGACGGCGGGACGCGACCCGTACGCCCGAGCCCGTGCCGACGCGCAGCCCCACACCGGCAGAGCCCGGCGAGGGCGAGGGCCGCTTCGTCATCCAGCAGCACCACGCCCGCAGCCTGCACTGGGATCTGCGCCTGGAGCACGAGGGGGTGCTGGCGTCCTGGGCGGTCCCCCGCGGCTTGCCCCGCGACCCCGGCCGCAACCACCTGGCCGTGCACACCGAGGACCACCCGATGGAGTACCTCGACTTCTCCGGCGAGATCCCCGCCGGCGAGTACGGCGGCGGCCGGATGGTCATCCACGACCGGGGCACCTACCGCCGCGAGAAGTGGCGCGACGACGAGGTGATCGTGACCCTCGCAGGCGATCGGACCTCCGGCCGCTACGTGCTCTTCGCCACCGGCGGCAAGGACTGGATGGTCCGGCGCACCGACCCCGCGCCGTCCGGCTGGACGAGCATGCCGGACCTGGTCCGCCCCATGCACGCCACGCCGGCCACCAGGCTCCCCCGCGACCGGGGCGACTGGGGCTACGAGCTGCGGTGGGACGGCGTGCGGGCCATGGCGTACGTCTCCGGCGGGCGGCTGCGGCTGCTCTCCGAGACCGACGAGGACATCACCGGCGGCTACCCGTGGCTGCGCGCGATGGCCGAGGCGCTGGCGCCCACCGAGGCGGTGTTCGACGGGGTGCTGGTCCGCATCGACGGCACCGGTCGGGTGCGCCCGGCCCGCCCGGCCAGCGGCAGCCGGGTTCCGGCCGGCGCCCAGTACCTGCTCGTGGACCTGCTGTGGCTTGAGGGCGTGAGCAGCGTCGACGTGCCGTACGCGCAACGCCGGGAACTCCTCGATGGGCTGGCCTTGACCGGCACGCACTGGCAGACTCCGGCGTGGTTCCCCGGCACCGGCGACGAGGCGCTACGTACCGGGCGTGAGCAGGGCCTGCCCGGTGTGATCGCCAAGCGGTTGGATTCGGTCTACGAGCCGGGCCGGCGCAGCCGACGCTGGCAGAGCATCGACGCGGCCTGATGGCGAGGAGCGACGTGTACCTGACCCATCTGGACTGCCCGCGCTGCGGCCTGGAGTACGCCGCCGACACGGTGCAGAACCTCTGCGCATGCGGCTCCCCGCTGCTGGCCCGCTACGACCTGCCGGCGGTGGCGAAGGCGGTCGCCCCGGAGCGTTTCGGTCTGCGCCCGGCCGACCTGTGGCGCTACCGGGAGCTGCTGCCGGTCCGCGACCCTCGGCACGTCACCACGCTCGGCGAGGGCTGGACGCCGCTGCTGCGCGCCCCGGCGTACGGCGCCGAGATCGGCATCGCGGACCTGATGGTCAAGGACGAGGGCCTGATCCCGACCGGCTCGTTCAAGGCGCGCGGCGCGGCGGTGGGCGTCAGCCGGGCGCGTGAGCTGGGCGTCGAGCGGATCGCGATGCCCACCAACGGCAACGCCGGTTCTGCCTGGGCGACGTACGCGGCGCGGGCCGGGATGGGCGCCACGATCGTGATGCCACTGGCGGCGCCGACCATCTGCCGGCGCGAGTGCGTGGCCGCCGGTGCCGATCTGCGGTTGGTCGACGGGCTGATCAGCGACGCCGGCCGGCGGGTGGCCGAGCTGATCGCCGAGTCGGGCGGGGCGATCTTCGACGCCGGCACGCTGCGCGAGCCCTACCGGCTGGAGGGCAAGAAGACGATGGGGTACGAGATCGTCGAGCAGCTCGGCTGGCAGATCCCGGACGTGATCATCTATCCGACGGGCGGTGGGGTCGGGCTGATCGGCATCCACAAGGCGCTGCACGAGATCCGGGAGCTGGGCTGGGTCGGCGACAAGCTGCCCCGGCTGGTGGCGGTGCAGTCGACGGGCTGCGCGCCGATCGTGCGGGCGTTCGCCGCCGGCGAGGACCGGGCACGGCCGTGGGAGGACGCGCGCACAGTGGCGTTCGGCATCACAGTGCCGGCACCCCTGGGCGACGAGTTGATCCTGGCCGCGTTGCGGGAGTCGGCAGGCACCGCGGTGGCCGTCGACGACGTGGAGATCCTGGCCGACCTGCGCGACTTCGCGGCCCGCGAAGGGCTGTTGCTCTGCCCGGAGGGGGCGGCCTGCCTGACGGCGGCACGGCACCTGCGCGCCGGTGGCTGGATCCGCGCCGACGAGCGGGTGGTGGTGCTCAACACGGGCTCGGGTCTGAAGTATCCGGAGACGGTGGACGTCTCCGGCGTACCCGTGCTGACCTGAGCTGGTGGCACCGGCGGGCCGTGCGGCCGCGCCGGTGCCACCGTGCTGGCTACTGGTAGGTGATGTCGGACGGTGAGTAGAAGCAGTTGACGCCGTCGGCGCCCTCACCGATCTTTGTCGGCTCGCTGCCCTTCGGCACGCCCTTGTACTTGACGCAGATCGAGGTCTCCCGGTCGGCGTCGCCGATGATCGTGATCCGGCTGAAGCGGGCGGTGTCGCCCCAGTTGGTGTTGATGCCGGCGATCGCGTCGGTGTCCCGGACGACCACGTTGTCGATCACCACGTGTCGCTGGTACGACGTCGAGCAGTTGCCGCAGGCCCGGTAGAGCTTGCCGGCGTTCTCCACCCGGAAGTTCTTGATGTAGACGGTGCCCGAGCCGTTGTGCTGGAAGACCTTGTCGCTGGCGGACCGGGCGCCACCGCCGTCGACGGTGTAGGTGGTGCCGCCGCGGAAGGTGGCGGCGTCCTCGCCGACGTCCTCCCACCACACGTTGATCAGGGTGCAGTTGCCCTCGCAGTGCACGCCGTCGCCGGCCGGCGCGCCGATCATCACGTTGCGCAGGGTGGCCCCGGCGGCCAGTTCGAACATCGGGTCCTGGCTCTCGCTCTGCCCACCGTCGCCGATGCCGTAGTAGCGCTTGAGTCCACCGTCGAAGGTGCCGGAGACCGGGATCGTCGCGTCCACCTTCTGGCTGCCGGTGGGCGTCGGCCAGCCCGCGGGCGGCGCTGTGGTCGGGCCCGGCGTGGTGGGCGGTGCGCTGGTCGGAGGTGCGGTGGTGGCCGGCGGGGTGGTCGGGGTGCCACCGCCGGACGAGTCGACAGCCACGTCGTCGAAGCCGCCGCTGGCGTACGCGGTGACAAGGCCGATCCGACCCGCACCGGACAGGCTGTTGCTGCCGGAGGCGATCTGGGTGCCGTTGACGAAGCCACGGATGGTGCTGCCGCTGGCCTCGATGCGCAGCGTGTACCAGGTGCCGGTGCTGATGCCCAGCGACGCGGAGCCGATCGCTGTGATGCTGCTTCCGTTGACGGCCTGCAACTCGGCGCGGCCGGAGCCGAGCAGTGCCAGCCGGTACATCTTGGTGCTGCTTGTGGACCGGGCGGCCAGCCCGACCAGGGCACTGGACGAGCCGAAGCTCGCCGGGCGGACCCGGGCCTGCACGGAGTAGTTGGTCCAACTGGTGTCGCCTGCGAACTGCCGGGCCAACTCGCTGCCGGCGTTGCTCTGGTTGAACACGCCCGCGCTGTCGACAGCCCAGGTGCCACCCGACTTGGACCAGCCGGAGGCGTCGCCGTCGTTGAAGTTGTCGGTGAAGACAGTGGCCGCGAAGGCCGAGGTCATGCCCGCGACGAGGGCCGCGGTGGTCACGCCGGCACCCACCGCCAGCAGCAGTGGTCGCCGGCCGGGGAGTCGTCTCTTCTGCACAGTTGTCCTCCTTGGCGCATGTGGTGGTGGTCCCTCGACCGTCCGTACGGGGACGTGCGGCAGGACGTGCTGCCCTGGCGGGGGGATCGGTGTGCTCTCCCCGTCGGAGGCCCGGCTCCGGGACGGGTGAAGCGGGATCAAAGCCGTGGGAAAGGGCTTTCCCGCCCCCCTTGAGGCTAGGACTGCCCAACCACCACCGTCAATGGATTGCGCTTGCAGGTCTGTTGCAGGATTCGCGCCCGCAGACGGGCCTCGATCAGTAGCTGTCCGGCTCGGTCAGCCGCCAGGCAGCGTTGATCAGACCGACGTGCGACAGCGCCTGGGGCGTGTTGCCGAGCTGCGTCCCGGTGTCCATGTCGATCTGCTCGCTGAACAGGCCCACGTCGTTGGCGAACCCGACCACCCGCTCGAACAGCTCCGTGGCCCGCTTCCGCTCACCTGCGATCACGAGGCACTCCACCAGCCAGAACGAGCACAGCAGGAAGCCGCCGGGGTCTGTCGTCCACCGCCGGACCAGGCCGTCGTCGGAGCCCAGCTCCCGGGCGATCATCTCGATGGTCGCCCGCATCCGCGGATCGGTGGCCGGCAGAAAATGCGCCACCGGCAGGATCAGCGCCGAGGCGTCCAGCTCCGACGAGCCGAACGCGCCTGTGAACGCGCCGATCCGGTCGTTCCACCCCTCGCGCAGCACCGCGTCGCGGATGTCGTCGCGGACCGCCGCCCAACGGCCCGGGTCGGCCCGGTCACCCAGCCGGTCGGCGAGCCGCACCGCGTGGTCCATCGCCAGCCAGCAGAGCACTTTTGACGACAGGTAGTGGCGCTCCTCGTCGCGGGTCTCCCACATGCCCCGGTCCGGCAGCCGCCACGTCGCGGCGACCTGCTCGGTCAGCCCGAGCACCATCTCGCCCAACTCATCCTCGAAGGTCGCGCCGAGATAGTCACGCAGCCGCCACACCGCCGAGGTGACCTCACCGGGCACGTCGAGCTGGCGCTGCCGCCACGCGTCGTTGCCGATCCGGACCGGCCAGCTGTCGCGGTACCCACGCAGGTGCGTGCACTGATGCTCGGACAGGTCACGCTCACCCTCCAGCCCGAAGAGCACGGGCACCGGCTCGTCGCCGATCCGGCCGATCGAGCGGGCCGCCCAGGCGAACAGGCGCGACGTCTCGTCCGGGCAGGCCGCCACCCAGAGCGCGCGCATTGTCAACGAGAAGTCCCGCAGCCAGGAGAAGCGGTAGTCGTAGTTGCGGTCGCCGCCGATCTGCTCCGGCAACGACGTCGTCAACGCCGCGGCGACCGCGCCGCTGCGGGCGTAGGTGAGGCCGGTCAGCACCGTGGCGCTGTGCCGGACCAGTTCGGGGTACCGGCCGGAGTAGGAGTGCGTCTGCCGGTACGCCTCCCACGCCCGCGTCGTCTCGTCGAGCGCGGTCAGCGGGTCGAGTCGGACCGGCGGAGCCCCGTACGTCTCGCCGAACGCCACGTCCATTCCGAGCACCTGCCCGGCGGAGATCTCGAACTCGTGGGTCACCCGGCCCCGGTCGGGTCGCAGCGGTAGGTCACCGGCGCGCAACACGAGCACCACAGGGCCGGCGCCGGCCAGCACCCCGCCGTCCGGCTGTTCGTGCAGGTACGGCGTGAGCAGGCCGTACTCGGGTCGCGGCGCGAAGTCCAACGCCATCCGTACCCGCCCGGACAGCCCTTCGACGACCCGGACCAGCACGGCGGGCGAGTTCATCCCCAACTGGTGGGCACGCGCGCCGGTCTCGGCGGCCAGCGCGTCGGTGACCGCCACGCTGCCCTGCGGCGTGTGGTGCACAGTCCGCAGCACAAGCGTGTCCGGCCGGTACGCCCGCTCCACCCGGTGGCCGGGGCCACCCGCCCCGGCCGGGGCCAACCGGAAGTGCCCAGCGCTCGGGTCGAGCAGCCGGCCGAACACGGACGCTCCGTCGAACCGGCTCGGGCACCACCAGTCCACGGATCCGTCCTTACCGACAAGCGCACCGGAGCGGGCATCCGAGAGGAACGCGTAATCGGAGATCGGCGGCTGCTCCACCCGCCGGGGGTACCCGGTCGAGGATCGATCAGGCCGGCGGCTCGTCCTTGCCGGCGGCCTCGGCCTCGTCGGCCTCCTCCTTGGTGTGGTGCACGGCCTTGTCGGCGTGCTCCGGCGGGCCGTAGACCGTGTAGAGCACGAGCGGGTTCGGGCCGGTGTTGACGAAGTTGTGCTTGGTGCCGGACGGTACGACGACCAGGTCGCCCGCGACGACCTCCCGCTTCGCACCGGCGACCCGGGCCTCGCCGGTGCCGCTGACGAAGGTCAGGATCTGGTCGATGCCCTCGTGCACCTCCTCGCCGATCTCCCCACCCGGCGGGATCGTCATGATCACCAGCTGGGTGTGGTCCCCGGTCCACAGCACCCGCCGGAAGTCCGGGCTCTTCTCGGCGACTGTCGCAATCGTGAAATGCTCCATGGTCCGCTCATACCCCGTTCGACGGCTCGTCACGCCGGGACTGGCAAATGGTGGAATTCCCCACGGCCGGCGGGTTTGCATCCGTGCGGAACGGGGATCGACCACCCTGACCGGCGCTAGTTGCCGGCCGAGCCAGGTCCCCGCTGGCGTACCGCCGAAACGGCTGCGATGGTGGGAGACGGCCAGAGCGCGGCGACGTTCCGACCACGTGTCGAACGGCGCCGTGCGCTCGTCTGCAGGGCCGGTCCGCGCGACCGCGTCGGTCAGGCGTCGCGGTGCAGCCAGTCGAGCAGGTCGGGCGGCGCGAGGGCTGCCGTACGGGCGCGGTAGCGGGCCAGGCCGGCCGCGTCCAGCAGATCCCGGCCCTGACCGGAGCGGCCCTGACGGAAGAACGCGCCACGGTCCCGCAGTACGCCGCGCGTGTCCGGAACGAGGAGGTCGGCGCGCTCCCGCATCCGGCCGAAGGTGGCAGCCTCCACAAGCTCGGGCCAGCGCCCGGCGGGCACCGCGAAGCCCCACCGGTCGGCCAGCAAGCGCATCTGCCCGCCGAGGTCGGCCTGGAGATCGTCGTAGTGCACCAACTCGACGTTCGGCTCGTGCCGGCGGGCCCAGGCGTCGCTCAGGTGCCACAGCACGCCGGGCAGCGAGTCCAACTCGGCACGGGGGTCCACCTCGCGGTCGACCCAGCTCGGCAGCCACTGCTCCACCGGGAGGCGCTTCCGAGGTGGCCCGACCGGGGCAGGCTGACCGGTCAGCTCGGCGAGGCGGGCCCGGTCCAGGTTGCCGGCCTGGTGATAGAGGGACACTGCCATGTCCAGCGGGTGCCGGGCCACCACCACGTAGTGCACCCGGGGATCGAGTGGCACCCCGTCCAACGGGGTGTGCGTCTTGATGAACCGTCGGTGCGGCTGGGCTGCCAACCGGCCGTAGACAGCGTCGCGAGGCTCGACCAGCCAGTCCAGCCAGGGGGACAGCTCGGTCAGCGGCGCCGGCAGGTCCGGGGTGCCAAACACCAGCAGCGCGCAGATCATCTGCATCCAGGTGGTGCCGCTCTTGGACCGGGTGCTGATCACGATGTCACCGTCGCGGAACGGGAACCCGACCCAGCGGGCGCTGTCCTCGTCCTCGGAACGGTAGCGGTGGGCTGGCGCGATCACCGGACGAGCGTAGTCGGCGAACCGACAGTCAGGCAGCGGGTTTTCCCGTCGACGGTTGGGAAGGCATGCGAATGCCTGGCTAGATTGAATTATGGTGCCCGCCCACGGGGGCCGGGCGGCGCAACCGGTCTACCGCCCCATCCTCGCCAGCCACCGACGCGGCGAACTGGAGGCGTTGAACCACGTCGACTCCGCAGCCGCCCCTCTGCTCGCGCCGATCCTGGAGATCAGCGTCGCCGACCGCTCCACGATGGACGTTCTGCGTCGACTGCCGGCCGGTCTGCTGCCGGCCGTCGACGTCACCGACCTGCCCGACGTGGCCGACACGGAAATGGTTCGTTGGGGCGTACCGCTGATGCCCGTGATCGGGCTCGCGGAGAGCGACAGGCGGCTGGTCGCGCACGGCGCGGCGGCCCGGGAGTACGCCGGGCGGGCGCTGATCCGGCTGCGCGCCGCCCGGGACCGGGCGGGGCCGGACGCGAGCACCACAGCTGTCGAACGGATCTGGCGGTTCACCGGGCTGGCACCGGAGCAGTGCGACCTGCTTGTGGACGCAGGTGACGTGTGCTGCGCGGCAGACGTGCGGGTGGCCGAGCCACGGGTACGGCGGCTGCTGGGCTGGGCCCGCCGCCACGCCTGGCACTCGGTCACCGTGGCGGCCGGCGGGATGCCGCCCACCCTGTCCCGGCTGCCCAGCGACGAGCCCGTCCGGTTGGACCGCTGGGACTGGCAGCTCTGGCGGCGACTGACCGACACCGGGGTCGACTACGGCGACTACGGCGTCGGTCCGGCCACACCTGGCAATGGTGACCCCGGCGACCGGCTGCCCACAGTGCGCTACACAGCTGACGGCGGCTGGTGGGTCTACCGCTGGTCGCGGCGAGGTGGGCGGGGCGACGACCGGTTCGCCGACCTGTGCCGCACGCTGGTGGCGGCACCGCACTGGCCGAGCACCGGCGCCGCGTTCTCGTGGGGCGACCACGAGCTGCTGCGCCGGGCCCGCCGAGGTGCCGGCGCCGGGTCGACCGCCAACTGGGCGGCGTGGAGCACGTCGCACCACCTGGCGCACGTGCTCGCCGCGCTGACCCGCCCGGACAACGACACGGCGCCCGGGTGGGTCCCGCCGCAGCGGGGACGATCGCCCAGGTAGGAGCTACTGCCGCTCGGTGAAGCCGAACTGGATGATGCCCTCGTCGTCGACTGTGGCGTCCACCGAGGCGTCGCCGAGCAACTCGACGGCGTCCGCGTCGAGGAAGATCCGGGCACCCTGGTTGTCGACCACCTGGTCGCCCTGCTCCGGCTCGGGCACCAGTTCCACTGTGAGCGACCCGGCGTCGGCATCGGCGGCGATCCGCACCCCGCCGTCCTGGGCAACGTCCTGCTGGTTGGCAAGGTCACGGATGACGAGCACGGCGTTGTCGGTCATGGTGAGCATGTGTGGAACTCCTCGTGGATTATGGGCACGCGGTCGCATTTCGCGCAGACCGGGCAGTCGGCCTCCCGCACGAGACACACGTGGGAGACGGCAGGAGAGGCGAACGGGCATCGCCGTCGCGTCGAGATCGGGGCAGCTGAGGGCCCCTTCCCTGCCCACGGTGCCCGCTGTCGGGCGATCCGTCAAATAGAGCCACGTCAGTCGAGAGCGGGGGCGGGTGCGAGCAACGCGCGAATCTCGTTGACCGCCGCGCGGCCGGCCCGGTTGGCGCCGATCGTGCTCGCCGACGGGCCGTAACCGATCAGGTGGATCCGGTCGTCGGTGACGACACGGGTGCCGTCCATGACGATTCCACCGCCCGGAGCGCGCAGCCCGAGCGGGGCGAGATGGTCCAGCGCGGCGCGGAAGCCCGTGCACCACAGGATGACGTCGGCCCCGACGAACCGCCCGTCGGCCCAGGTCACGCCGTCGGGCGTGATCCGGTCGAAGATGGGTAGCCGGTCGAGGACGCCGCCTTCCTGGAGCCGGCGGATCTCGGGGGTGAGCGGCAGACCTGTAACGCCCACCACGCTGCCCGGCGGCCGTCCGGCGCGTACCGCGGTCTCCACCCGGGCGACCGCGGCCCGGCCCAGCTCGGGGCCGAACTCACCGCTCGTGAACTGCGGTGGGCGGCGGGTCACCCAGGTGGTGCTGGCCGCGACCGGGGAGATCTCGGCGAGCAGTTGCACCGCCGACGTACCGCCGCCCACCACCACGACACGACGGCCGGCGAACTCCGCGGGCCCCCGGTAGTCGGCAGTGTGCAGCTGCTGCCCCCGAAACGAGGACCGGCCCGGGTAGTGCGGCCAGAACGGTCGGGTCCAGGTGCCTGTGGCGTTGATCAGTGCCCGCGCCGTCCACGTGTCGTTGTCGCCGTGGACGTCGAGCCGGCCGTCCGGGCGGGAGCGCACGGCGCGGACGCGTACCGGTCGCCGGACCGGCAGGCCGAACGCCCGCTCGTACCGGGCGAAGTAGGCGCTGACCACCTCGGCGGCCGGGCGCTGCGGGTCGGCGGATGGGAAGGGCATCCCGGGCAGGTCATGGAAGCCGTGCACCCGTTCCAGGCGCAGGGTCGGCCACCTGTGCTGCCAGGCGCCGCCCGGCCCGTCGTCGCCGTCGAGGAGGACGAAGCCGCTTCCCGGGGTGAAGCCGGTGCGGCGCAGGTGGTATCCGGCGCTCAGGCCGGCCTGGCCGGCCCCGATCACCACGACGTCGACGGAATGGCGGCCCACACGCTGTGCAACGCCGGGATGACCTTCGCTGTGCCCGGGGTCGCCCGTCACGCCTGTTACAGAGCCGGTTTTGCCCCTAATTGCCTGAATCACCCCTAGGCTGGGGAAATGGATGATGCCCGCCGTGCGGCCGCCGAGTTCCTCGGCACGCTGCTGCTGGTCTTCTTCGGCGTGGGAGCCGCCGTGGCCGCCCGGGTCCAGGGTGGCGTGGTGGTGGTCGCGCTGGCCTTCGGGTTCGCCATGCTGGCCCTGGTCTACATGATCGGTCCGCTGTCCGGCAGCCACGTCAACCCGGCGGTGACCCTCGGCGTGCTGCTCTCCGGAAAGATCTCGCTGCTCGGCGCTGTGGCGTACTGGATAGCGCAGTTCGCCGGGGCGACAGTGGCCGCCTTCATCCTCTGGGGGCTGACCCGCTGGGGTGACGTGGCGGACCAGACCGGAGCGCTGGGCTCGAACGGGTACGGCGCGCACATCAACAGGGGCGGCGCGGCCGTCCTGGAGATCGTGCTGACATTCCTCTTCGTGCTCGTCGTCCTGGTCGTGACCAGTCGCAGCGAGAACCCGGGCACCGCCGGAGTGGCGATCGGGCTGGCCCTGGCCGCGACGCAACTGGTCGGCGTGACGCTCACCGGCGCGGCCGTCAATCCGGCTCGCGCCTTCGGCCCGGCCGTCTTCGAAGGTGGCGTGGCCCTGCGCCAACTCTGGGTGTTCATCGTCTTCCCGCTGCTCGGCGGGGCGCTCGCCGCGCTTGTGGCACCGCTCGCCATGGGCGCGCAGCGGCACTACTGGGGCGGGCACGCCAAGTCCGTGGGGCGACCGCCGGAACCCGAACGGCAATAACTTTCGGCCCAGCCTCTTTCCTGGCGATTATCTGCGTGGCAGCATCGGCGCATGCATCGCCGTCTCTTCCCGCGAGCCCTAGCGTTGCTCGCGCTGGTCGCCACCGCGGCCACCGCTGGCGCGCCCGGCGCCACCGCCGAGTCGCCCACCCCGGCGACGACCCGGCTGCGCGCCACAATCGACGCGATCCTCGCCGACAACCGGCTGGCCGGCGCCCAGGCGTCGGTGGTCGTCGTCGACACCAGCACGGGGCAGACCCTGTACGACCGCAACGGCGACAGACGTCTTATCCCGGCCTCCAACACCAAACTGCTGACCTCGACGGCCGCGATGGAACTGCTCGGCCCCGGGCACCGGTTCACCACCGACGTGCAGACCACAGGTAAGCGTCGCGGCGGGCTGCTCTCCGGCAACCTCCACCTGCGCGGCGGCGGTGACCCGACAATGCTGGCAGCGGACTACGACGCGCTCGCCGCGCAGGTCGCCGCCGACGGCGTACGGGTGGTCAGCGGCAACCTGATCGCCGACGACACCCGTTACGACAACACCCGGCTGGGCCCCGACTGGACGTGGGACGACGAGCCGTACTACTACGCCGGGCAGGTCTCCGCGCTCACCGTCGCGCCGGACACCGACTACGACGCGGGCACCGTGATCGTGCACGCCGCGCCGGCCGCCCGGGCCGGTGCCAGGCCCGTCGTGAGCACCACCCCACCCACCCGGTACGTGCGGATCGACAACCGCGCCGAGACGGTAAGCGAGGGCGAGACCTCGATCTCGATCGAACGCGAACACGGCGGCAACACGATCGTGGTGACCGGCCAGATCGCGGTCGGCGACGAGCCCGCCAGCGACTGGGTGACCGTCTGGGAGCCCACCGGCTATGCGGCCGAGGTCTTCCGGGCCGCCCTGCACCGGCATGGCGTGCGCGTGCTCGGCCGGACCGTGCTGGGCCAGCCGACCCCGGAAACGGCCCACCTGGTGGCCCGGCACGACTCGATGAGCCTGGGCGAGCTGATGACGCCGTTCCTCAAGCTCTCCAACAACGGGCACGCCGAGGTGTTGACCAAGGAGATCGGCCGGGTGCTGTCCGGTTCGGGCACCTGGTCCGCCGGTCTCACGGCCATCAGCGAGTACGTCGCCGATACCGGAATGGACACGGGCACGCTTCGCCAGCGGGACGGCTCCGGGCTGTCGCGTCGCAACCTGGTGCCGGCCGCTGAGTTCGTCGACCTGCTCGCCGAGGTCCGGGCCGAACCGTGGTTCGCCACCTGGTACGCGGCGCTGCCCATCGCAGGGCAGCCTGATCGGTTCGTCGGCGGCACGCTGCGCAGCCGGATGGCCGGCACCCCGGCGGCAGGGAACGTGCACGCCAAGACCGGCAGCCTGACCGGCGTTTCCGGCCTGTCCGGCTACGTCACCACTGCCGACGGCCACCTGCTGGCGTTCTCCATCCTGCTCAACAACTATCTGACGGCGTCGGTCAAGACGCTTGAGGATCAGATCGCCGTGGCACTGGCCGGTCATCGCGAAGGCGGCACCAGCACCGCACGGGTGGCGCCGCCTTCAGTGCCGGACACGCCGCGTACCCCGGAGGGCGTGGAGTGCTCCTGGGTCAAGCCCATCACCTGCTGAACGACGGCGGGGGCCGCGTGCCTCAGCCGACGTTCAGGCCGGGCGGTCCGGTGTGGGGGGAACCGCCGCGGGATCGCCGCGCTCGATGAGCGCGGCGATCTCGGCGGCCCGCAGCCCGCGCAGCGTCAGCACCCTCGTGCCCCAGCGGTGCAACCGGCACGGGTGCGGGCTGGCGTCGTTGCGGCACACCACTCCGCCGGACCACCGTCGGGGCGCGTGCACCACCACCGCCCGCACCGCGAACTGGGCGTCCTCGCCCGTGACGTACGGCGGCAGGGGAATGTCGCGGAGCACCTCCCCGGGCACCTCATCGGCGCCGGGGGAAACGGCGGGATGGACGCGGTGGGCGGTACTGCTGCTCATCTGCGCTGCCTCCACAGTGGATGGGCGGACGGGATAGCAGAAAGTTACGACGCCATCGACCGAGCGCGACGGACAAACTGTCCCAGCTCGTGGACCCGACCGGCCGATCAGCGCAGCCGGCCCGATCAGCGCAGCGCGACGGCCTGGAGGCCGACGTTGCCGCAGTGCTCGGTGAAGACCTTCTCCACCGTCCAGGTCACCACCAGCCGGGCGCCCCTGGGCAGGACGAACCGGATGGTGAACTGGGCGCTCCGACTGGTGTACGGGTCCTCCAGCCGCACGGTGCTGATCGGCCCTCCGGTGGACAGTCGTGCGTCGAGCCGACCGCGCGCCATCCACGTCCCGGCGTACAGGTGGACGGTGCGCGGCTCGCCACTGCCCTCGACCGCGAGGCTGAAACCGTTGCCGACACCGCAGGTGTAGACGCCGTTCGAGCTGCCGCCGACGGTTCGCTCCGGCGTGCCGTCGGACCAGCGGACCACCTCCTGGTTGCCGTCCCAGGCGACGCGGTTGCCCCTGCCGCCGGCGTCGACGATCTCCCCCGTGCCGGCGCGCTTGCTGACCTTCGAGTTGCCGCCGCGCAGCCCCCAGTGCATCCAGTCCCGGGCACCCACGGCGCTCAGGTCGATCTCGGCGGGCGCCTCCACCTGGCTCACCGACAGCACCGGCGCCGCTGGCGCCCTGGGCGGCGGGGCGGACGGCGGAGCGGGCGCGCTGGGGGTGGGGTCGGGCGAGGGCGGGCGCTCCCGGGGGCGCAGACCCGGCGTCGCCGGACCAGCCTCGTTGGTACGTCCCTCGGCGCCGGGAAAGCCTGTCGGCCGGGACGCTCCGGCCGGCGCGCCACCCGGCCCCCCGCCCGCGTCGCCGTCGGGCTCCGGTGCGGCGCGCGTGCCGAGGTACGTACCCAGGACGATCAGGCAGACGAGCGCGGCGATGCCCTCCAGGGCCCACCGCCTCCTCCGCCGGGCGCGGGCGATCCTGCGCAGTGCGCTGCGGTTCTGCGCGGCGTCGACGGCGTGCGCCCGGTGCGACGCCGGCCGGTGGGTCGGCTCGTTCGCGCCCTGGGACTGCGCCCGCGTGCGGTCCTCGTCCGCCACCGACCCCTCCACTCCGCCGCCCGACCGCGATCGGCCGCGGCGGATCGCACCGTCCACTGTGGGCCGTCTCACGTTTGCACCGGCGTGGTCGACACGCTAGATCCGGACGGGTGGGCGTGTCCAGTCCGGAACCGGACGGTATCGGACAAGTCCTGCCCAGCCTGGGTGGGACCGGCTGGCGGACCTCCGAGGCCGCACCGACCGGTACGCGCCCGGTCAGCCGATCCGGAAGCCGAGCGCCTGTGCGATGACCAGTGCCTGCTCGGGGTCCACGATCGCGCCGGCCCGCTCCACGCTCGTCGGGTCGAGTGCGGTCAGGTCGCTGCGCCGCAGGTCGGCGCCCCCGAGGCGGCACTTCTGCAGCTGCGCGCCGGAAAGGTCGACGCCTGTCACGGTGGCGCCGGTCAGGTTGGCGCCGCTCAGGTCCACCTCGCGCATCCGCACGTCACTCAGCCAGACGGCGCGCAGGTCGGCGCCGGGCAGCGCGACGAACGACCAGTCGCCGCCGTCGACCCGCAGCGGACGAAGGTCGCACTCCACGAAGGTGCTGCCGACCAGCTTGCAGCCGGTGAACTCCGCCTCGAAGAAGTTGCACCGCTTGAAGACGCAGCGGGTGAATGCCGAATCCACGTGCCGGGACGCGTTGAACAGCACGTTGCCGAACGTGCACCCGGTGAAGACAGCGCCCCGCGTGACGGCCTCGGTGAGATCGACCTGGAAGAACTCGCAACCGACGAAATGCCGGTCGGTGAACTCCTCGCCGTACCAGTCCTCGTGGCGGAAGGTCACGTCCTCGGTCAACTCCGGCATCCGGTCAGGCTAGTGCCACCCACCGACGGCAGGACGTCGCCTCCGCCCGGTAGCCCCTTCCGGTACTGCGGTACCGCCAAGTAGGTTCGGCGACGTGAGTGTGGCTCGGAGCATGGACCCGGATCAGATCGGCTTCGACCCGGCGCGGCTCGCGCGGATCGACGAGCACTTCGGCAGGTACGTCGACGACGGGCGGCTCGCCGGCTGGCAGGTGGTGGTCACCAGGCGCGGCGAGGTGGCGCACTCCTCGACGTACGGGCTGCGGGACCGGGAGTCGGGTGCCCCGGTCGAGGCCGACACACTCTGGCGGATCTACTCGATGACCAAGCCGGTCACCTCGGTCGCGGCCATGATGCTGTGGGAGGAGGGCCGCTTCGAGCTGACCGACGAGATCAGCCGCTGGCTGCCGGAGTTCGCCGACCTGCGGGTCTACTCGAAGGGTTCGGTGCTCAAGCCGTACACGGTGCCGGCTGTCGAACCGATCCGGGTGTGGCACCTGCTGACCCACACGGCCGGCCTGACGTACGGCTTCATGCAGACCTCCGTTGTCGACGGGCTCTACCGGGCCGCAGGCTACGACCTGTATCCACCGGCGGGCGTCGACCTGGCCAGCGCCTGCGCGGCGTTCGGCGAGCTGCCGCTGCTCTTCCAGCCCGGCACCGCCTGGGGCTACTCGGTCGCCACCGACGTGCTCGGCCGGCTGGTCGAGGTGGTCTCCGGGCAGAGCCTCGACGCGTTCTTCGCCGACCGGATCTTCGGTCCGTTGGGCATGACCGACACCCATTGGTGGGTCGACGGCGACCGGGCCGACCGGTTGGCCACGCTGTACGCGCCCGACCCGACCACCGGACAGGCGGTCCGGCAGGACCGGATCGGTTCACTGGCGCACCACAAGCCCGTCCTGCACTCCGGCGGCGGGGGTCTGATCTCCAGCGCCGCCGACTACCACCGGTTCACCCAGATGCTGCTGCGCGGCGGCGAACTGGACGGCGTACGCCTGCTCGGGCCGCGCACCGTGCGGTTCATGACCCGCAACCACCTGCCTGGCGGTCAGGATCTGGGCACCCTGTCCACGGGAGGCTTCGCCGAGACCACCCTCGACGGGATCGGGTTCGGTCTCGGTTTCGCTGTGGTCGACGACCCGATCCCCAGCCGGGTGCCGAGCAGTGTCGGCGAGTACTACTGGGGTGGGGTGGCAAGCACCGCCTTCTGGGTGGACCCGGCCGAGGAGGTCACGGCGCTCCTGTTCACCCAGCTGCTGCCGTCGAGCACGTACCCTCTGCGCTCCCAGCTACGCCAACTGGTCTACGCCGCCCTGGCCGACTGACCCGAACGACGCCCCTCCCCCGGCCACCGCTCAACCCCGTCGATCATGAGGTTGGCGGGCCAGTGGATCACCTTGGGACCCGTCAACCTCATGATCACGGGAGGCAACGCGGCCTCGCCCGCCATTAGTCGGCTAGGCGGGGCGGGAAGCCGCCGGTGGCGATCGGACCCCAGGCGTCGATGGTGACCCGGATCAGCGACTTGCCCTGGCGCACCATCGCCGCCCGGTAGTCGTCCCAGTCCGGGTGCTCGCCGGAGATGCTGCGGAAGTACTCGACGAGCGGCTCCAGCGCCTCGGGCAGGTCCAGCACCTCGGCGGTGCCGTCGAGCTGCACCCAGGGCCCGTTCCAGTCGTCGGAGAGCACGCAGGCCGACACCCGGGGGTCGCGGCGGATGTTGGCCACCTTGGCCCGCTCGGGGTAGGTGGAGATGACAAGCCGCCCCTCGGCGTCGACGCCGGCGGAGACCGGGGAGGACTGCGGGCGACCGTCGGCCCGGGTGGTCATCAGCACGACGCGGTGTCGCGGGCGGAGGAATTCGAGCAGGGCGTCCCGGTCGGCCCGGGTGTTCGTCGCGATGTTGCGTGCCATGACTCCCGTTCCTACCAGGGCGGCGGAGCGCCAGCGGCGGCGGGTCAGCGCGGGCGGGCGGCGGCGCGCGGCACGGCCTGGGCGGGCACGCGGGGCCGGCCGGCGGGCCGCCAGGCCCGGCCGCTGGCGTAGATCACCCGAAAGCCGAGGTACGAGGCGAGCGGCGCCCAGTGCGCCGAGCCCATCCGCAGTTCGGCGGCATTGTGCCGCTGCCCATTGACCAATATGTCCAGCAGGACGGTTTCGAAGGCCGCCGATTCAACCCAGTCGACTTCCCGGGTAAAACCGCAGATCAGGGCCGCTCCGGTGACGTCCAGGAACTCGCGCAGCACCGCGTCGGAGGCGCGCAGGACGGAGCAGCTGCCGAAATAGAGTCGGCGGCCGTCGCAGCGACCGGCCATCAGCTCGGCCACCTCGTCCAACCCCACCGACTCCCGGTCGGTGAGGCAGAGACGGCTCGGCTCGCCGTGCATGGCGAAGAAGCCGACGCGGTGGTCGGCGTACTGCTTGAGCAGCCAGCGGTCCAGGAAGTAGAACAGCTCGTCCCGGGTGGCCGCGCCCTTGTGGATGTAGCGGATCTTGCCGAGCCGTTCGAGGAGTTCGAGGGTCGGCAGCACGGAACCCCTGTCGTTGAGGTCGCGGTGCCACTGACCCTCGACACAGAAGACGCCACCGCGTGCCACTCGCACCTCCGCCAGTCCGCCGCTCGCGCTGACGTTACCGGGCACCACCGACCTCGGGACATCGCCCCGGCTGTGACTGATTGCGACGTTCGGTCGGGTTGGCGTATGCCCGGGGCGATCCGGGGTGAATGGCTGTTTCGCAAATGGGCGTATTCCCAGGCAGTACCCAGGAACGGCAAATCGCGAGGACAATTCTCGTTAATTGCCGCCAACCGCCCTGATCGGTGCGAGGGTGGAAATCACGGGACGTCCCGGTCGATGTCCCGGGAGCCACCCCATTCGCTCTCCTATCGGGAGGACTTCTGTGCGCGTAAACACCTTGAAGCGAGCTGCTGTCGCTTTCGCCCTGGCTCTGCCCGGGGCAGCGATCGCCACGGTGGTCGCCGCGCCAGCGGCCCACGCGGACGCCTGCTACACCTGGAACCGCAACCTCTACCAGGGCCGATCGGGCGATGACGTCCGCCAGTTGCAGATCCGGGTCGCGGGCTGGGCTGGCAACCGGAACATCGTGGAGAACGACGGCCGGTACGGCCCGAAGACCGCCGCCGCTGTCAAGCGGTTCCAGCAGGCGTACGGGCTGCGCGCCGACGGCATCGCCGGACCGCAGACCTACGCCAAGCTGTACCAACTCCAGGACAACGACTGCACGCCCGCGCACTTCAGCTTCAGCGAGATGGACAACGGGTGCGGCAGCAGCGGCTGGAGCGGCGGCCCGCTCTCGGCGAGCCAGACCAAGCAGAACGCGCTGCGCACGATGTGGAAGCTGGAGGCGCTGCGCAAGAGCCTCGGCGACAAGCCGCTCTACGTGTCCAGCGGGTTCCGCAGCCGTGCCTGCAACGACCGCGTCGGCGGCGCGTCGGACAGCCAGCACCTGTACGGCCACGCCGCCGACGTCACCTCGCGGACGTCGTCGCTGTGCCAGATCGCCCGCAACGCCCGCAACCACGGCTTCAGCGGGATCTACGGACCGGGCTACCCCGACCACGACGACCACATCCACGTCGACTCGCGTCGGGAGAACAACAGCGACCGCAGCTCGAACACCACGAGCTGGTCCGCCCCCGACTGCGGGATCAACAACTGAGTTGACGGCCGAAGCGACGCCGGCCCGGCACGCGGTGGGGACCCTCCGCGCCGGGCCGGCGTCGTGTACGCCCCGGGCAGGGCGGGGGGTGAGCCGCTCAGCTCGCCCGGGGCCAGCGCGGCGCGGTGACGGGGGGAGTCACCGGCCGGCCAGCGGCTGTCGGTCGTACCCCGGGAGGAACGACCCGCGCGGCCTGGTGCCGCGTCGGCAGACCGGCACGACCGGGTGGCGGGGCCGGGTATCCGGCCGCCGCGGGCCGGGAGCCGGCGGGACGCGCGGGCGACGGCCCGGTGGCGGTGAACGGAAAGGGCACGTGCACGAACGGGTTGCCGTGCCGGATGAGCGCCTCGATCTGCCGCTCGTTGAGCCCGTGCGCCTCCAGCACCCGCCGTCCCCAGCGGTGCAGGCGGCAGGGGTAGGAGGCGCCGTCGTTGCGGCACAGCGGCCCGGTCGGCCACTCCTCGGCGGTGTGCACGACCACCGCCCGGACCGCGAGCCGGACGTCCTCGGGTGTCAGCGGCGCCGGCATCGGCACCTCACCCAGTACCTGGTCGATGGGATCCGTCGACTGCTCACCAACTCGCACGGCAGGCCTCCCGCAGTTCGGCAGCGGTACGGCGGACCCACCGCACCGACATCCTCAGCAATTGGTACGGCCGGCATCGGACGAAAGTTCAAACCTGGTACGCCGTAAGCGGTGCCTCGCACGAGAGCACGCGAAAACCGTTGTGAGCGGGTCGGCGGAACGGAGCTTCAGACCAGGCCGGCGTCGTGCACGAGCAGGGCCACCTGGACCCGGTTGTTGAGGTCGAGCCGGGTCAACAGCCGCGAGACGTACGCCTTCACAGTGGCCACGCTCATGAACAGCTCCCCCGCGATCTCCGCGTTGGTACGCCCCTGCCCCAGCGCGACCGCCACCTGCCGCTCCCGCTCACTGAGATCGGCGAGCAGCCGCAGCGCCCGCTCCCGGCGCGGGTCCGGGCCGACCGGGCCGGAGACGGAGGCGGCGGTCACGTGGTCGATCAGCGTCCGGGTCACCGTCGGGGAGAGCGTCGCCTCACCGGCGGCCACCCGGCGTACGGCGTGCACGATCTCCGCTGGCGGGGTGTCCTTGAGCAGGAAACCGGCAGCCCCGGCGCGGAGCGCCCGCAGCACCTGCTCGTCGGCGTCGAAGGTGGTGAGCACCAGCACCTCCGGCGGGTGCGGCTGGGCGCGCAGCGCCTCGGTGGCGCTCAGCCCGTCCACCCGTGGCATCCGGATGTCCATCAGCACCACGTCCGGGGCGTACGCGGCGACAGCGGCCGGCACCTCGCTGCCGTCGGCCGCCTCGCCCACGACTGTCAGGTCAGGCAGGCCGCCGAGGATCATCGAGAGCCCGGCCCGGACCAGCGCGTCGTCGTCCACGATCAGGACCCGCACGCGCGGCGCCGCCGGCCCGCTGTCGGTCCCGCCGGAGGGCGCTGTCACGCCGGCCACGGCAGCCAGGCGGCCAGCCGGAAGTCGCCCGCCTCGTCCCGCCCGTACGCGAGTCGGCCGCCGGCCAGGGTGACCCGCTCGCTGATGCCGACAAGCCCGGTGCCGGCGCCGGGCAACTCGTTCCCGCTGGGCACGCCCACCGGCCACCGGTTACCGATCGCCACTGTCAGCCCGGTGCCCGGCCCGCCGGACACGTCCACGGTGACGGCCGCTCCGGCAGCGTGCTTGCGGGCGTTCGTCAGCCCCTCCTGCACGATCCGGTACGCGGCCCGGCCCAGCGCCGCCGGCACCTTCCCCGCGTCGACGACGCTGTCGTTGACGTTCACCCGCACCCCGGCAGCCCGCGACTCGGCGATCAGAGCGGGCAGGTCGGCGAGGGTGGGCTGGGGCGGCTCCGGCGCATCGCTGCCGCCCTCACCTTCGGCCCGGAGCACGCCGATGACCTCCCGCAGGTCCTGGAGGGCGGCGTGTGCGCTGTCCCGGATCACCCCGGCCGCCCGGGCCACCTCGTCCGGTGGCGCGTCGGGGCGGAACTCCAGCGCGCCCGCGTGCAGGCTGAGCAGGGAGATCCGGTGCGCCAGGACGTCGTGCATCTCGCGGGCGATCCGGGTGCGTTCGAGGTGGCGGGCCTGGGCGACGCGCAGCTGCTGCTCGGCCTCCGCCCGTTCGGCCCGGTCCCGCAGCGACACGATCAACTGCCGCCGGGCGCGGACGAACATCCCCCAGGCCAGCACGGCGAAAGTGATCACCACGCCCCAGGTCACAGTGGCCCAGTAGGGCATGTTCGGATCCGGACGGGTCCAGCTGAAGACCAGGTTGGTGAGCAGACCCATCCCGGTCACCGCCACCGCGACGGCGGTCCGCCGGTGCACCACGAGGGTGAAATAGAAGATCAACAGCGGGATGGAGGCGGCCATCGAGAACAGGTTCAGCGGCAGCGTCGCCACCGCCAACCCGAGCGGCCACCGCCGACGCAGCCAGAGCAGCCCACAGCAGGCCAGCCCGATCAGCGCGTCCGCGCCCACCATCCAGTCGTACGGCAGCGCTACCGCCGTCTGCGGGTCGGGCGACAGCGCGTCCGCCGTGACGTACAGCACCCAGAGCAGGCTGAGCAGGAACGCCAGGCTGTCCACCACCCAGTCACGGGTCGTACGGCGCGGACGCACACGCTCGGGCTCCGCCGGCACCACCAGCTCCCCCGGCAGCAGCCAGGGGTGTTCCGGGACGGCGATGCTGGTCACGCGCCAATGCTAGGCAGCAACAGCCGCCGGCAACCAGCTACCAAAGTCGAGACCCGCCGGTCGACCAAAGTCGGCGCGGCACCGACCGCCGGCCGCAGCGGATGGCCGGGTGGCGCGGGCAGGCTCAACCGCATGATCACCGTGGAGAACCTCACCAAACGGTACGGGCCACACCCGGCCGTGGACGACGTGTCGTTCCAGTGCGAACCGGGCACCGTCACCGGCTTCCTCGGGCCCAACGGGGCCGGCAAGTCCACCACCATGCGGATGATCTGTGGCCTCACCGCGCCGACCGCCGGCCGCGCCACAGTCTCCGGGCACCTCTACCGGGACCTGCCCAACCCCGGCCGGGAGGTCGGGGTGCTGCTGGACGCCTCCGCCCAGCACGCCGGGCGCACCGGCCGCGAGGCGTTGACGCTGTCCGCGTACACGATGGGGTTGGACCGGCGTGAGGTCGCCGCGAAGCTCGACCTGGTCGGGTTGAACACGGTGGCCGCCAAGCGGCGGGTGAAGGCGTACTCGTTGGGCATGCGGCAGCGGCTCGGCCTGGCGCACGCGCTGCTCGGTGACCCCCGGGTGTTGATCCTCGACGAGCCGGCCAACGGCCTGGACCCGGAGGGGATCTTCTGGATGCGCGGCCTGCTGCGCGACTTCGCCGACCGGGGCGGCACCGTGCTGCTCTCCTCCCACCTGCTGCGCGAGGTGGAGGCGGTCGCGGACCGGCTGGTGGTTATCGGGGGCGGCCGGATCGTGGCCCAGGGCAGCAAGGACGAGCTGCTGGCCGGCGGCGGGACTGTGGTGCGGGCCCGCGACGACGCGGCACTGCGCCGGGCCCTGGACGCCGCCGACCTGACCGCCGCCGAGAGTGCCGACGGCCTGCTGGTGCAGGCCGACGCCGAGGCGGTCGGCCAGGCCGCGGCCGACGCCGGCGTCGCGCTCGCCGAGCTGCGCCCCGCCAGCGGCGGTGGCCTCGAACAACTCTTCCTCACGCTGACCGCCGGCGAAACCACCAAGGAGGCCGTCCGATGACCACCACCACCGCGCCCTCCGCCAGAGCGGTCGCACCATCGCACCATGCCCCGGTACGCCGGCCGTCGCTGCTGCGGCTCACCACCGTCGAACTGCGCAAGCTCGTCGACACCCGGGCCGGGCGCTGGCTGCTTGTCACCATCGGTCTGGTCGTCGTCGCGATCGTCACGCTCCTGCTGATCTACGCCGAGGACGCCGACCAGACCTTCGTCACCTTCTTCGTTCCGTCGCTGCTGCCGGTCAGCCTGCTCCTGCCGGTCCTGGGCATCCTGTCGATCACCAGCGAGTGGTCCCAACGCACAGCCCTCACCACGTACGCGCTGGTTCCCCGGCGGCAGCGGGTGGTGGCCGCGAAGCTCGTCGCGGTGGTGCTCGCCGCGCTCGCCTCGCTGCTGATCAGCCTGGCCGTCGCCGCCGTCGGGACGCTCGTGGCGTCGGCCACCGGCGGCGCGGGCACCTGGGACGCCGACGGGTCGCTGATAGTGCACGCGGGGATCGTCCAGGTGGCCAGCGTGCTCATGGGCGCCGCCTTCGGCCTGCTGCTGCTCAACCCGCCGCTGGCCATCGTCGGCTACCTGCTGCTGCCGACCATCTGGACGGTGCTCGGCGAAGTGGTCCGGCCCCTGAACCGCCCGGCCGACTGGCTGGACACCAGCCGGACCATGGAGCCGCTGTTCACCAGCCATGTCACGGGCGGGCAGTGGGCGCGGTTGGCGGTGTCCCTGCTGGCCTGGCTGGTCCTCCCGCTGGCCGTCGGCCTTATCCGGACACTCCGCCGGGAGGTGTCCTGACCATGGACGTCTCCGGCGCCCGACCACACACGGTGGTCACCGGCGGCCCGCTGGAGCTGGCCGTCATGTGGGGTGGCTTCCCGCTGCTCGGCGCGGGCGCCGGATGGCTCCTCTCGGCGGCCACGGGCTGGCTCACGCGGCTGCCCTGGATGCCGTTCGGCGACCTGATCGAGTGGTTGGACCGGCTGCCCGAGCCGCAGGCCACCGCCGGCACGATCGCGGTGGGCGTCCTGGCCGGCCTTGTCGTCGCGGGGGTCGGCACCGCCGAGCGGCTGATCGTCACCGTGGACGCGGCGCAGGTCCGGCTGCGCCGCTCCGACCAGAACCGCACGATCGCCCGCGTCGACACCCGGGTGGTCTTCGTCGACGGCGGGCACCTGGTGCTGCTCGACTCCGAAGGCGCCGAGCTGGCCCGCGAGTCCACTGACCTGCCGGCCGACCGGCTGGCGGCGGCGTTCCGGGAGCACGGCTGGGGCTGGGCCGACGACGACCCGCACCGGTCGGCGTACCGGCTGTGGGTGCCCGACCTGCCCGGCCTGCCCGCCGGGGCGGACGCACTGCTGCGCGCCCGCGAGACGGCGATCGGCAAGGACCGCAGCGACGACGTCCGGGAGCTGCGCCGGGAGTTGGGCAGGCTCGGGGTGGTGCTGCGCGACGAGGAGAAGCGCCAGTACTGGCGGCTGAGCGGCAGGGCCGTCGCCCCCGGGACGGAGCAGCGGACTTCGCCCGAGCGGGAGCCGCACGACCGGTAGCGTCAATCCCAGGAGATCCTGGGAGCGCGCCGATGACCGAACAGCAGCCGTACCGGGTGGTGTCTCGACACCCCGGCTTCGAGTTGCGCCGCTACCCGGCCCACCTGGTGGCGGAGATGCGGGTCCAGGCGTCGTTCACCCGGGCGCCGATCGAGGCGTTCCGGCCGCTGTCGGCCTACATCGGGGGCGCCAACCGTGCCCGGCAGCCGATCGACGTAGCCACGCCGGCGCCGTCGACGGCCGACGGCTCGCAGAAGATCGCCATGACCGTGCCGGTGGTGCAGGTAGAGGGCGAGTGGCCCGGCGCGTACCTGATCCAGTTCGTCATGCCGGCCGCCTGCACCGCCGCCACCCTGCCCGAGCCGGTGGACGCCCGCGTGCGGATCCGGGAGATCCCGCCGCAGCTCGTGGCGGCGATGCGTTTCTCCGGCCGGTGGACGGAGCAGGCGTTCGGCCAGCGGGCCACCATGCTCGGCCGGTCGGTCACCTCGGCCGGGCTGCAACCCACCGGCGCCATCCGGTACGCGCGCTTCGACCCGCCGTGGAAGCCGTGGTTCCTGCGCCGCAACGAGGTCACGCTGCCGGTGGCGGAGTGAGCGGGCGCTCATCCGACGACGCCGACCGGGGTCCGCGCCGGACGGTGCCGCAGTGACCGCCAGGTCGGCAGCACGCTCGCCAGCACGGCGAGCAGCAGGCACAGCCCCACCACCGCTGCGATCACCGACCAGGGCACCACCAGGTCGACGGACGCGCCGACCTGCTCGGCCAGGCCGGCGCGGATGCTGAGCAGCCCGACGAACGCGACAGCGCCACCGAGCAGCGCGCCGATCAGCACCACCAGGGCGGACTCGGCGGTGACCAGCCAGACGACCTGCCGCCGGGTCGCCCCGGCCAACCGGATCAGCCGCAGGTCCGCTACCCGACCGGCGGCGGCCAGCAGCAACGTGTTGGCCACCGCGATGGCCCCGTAACCGGCCGACACACCGATCAGCAGCAGCGTGAACAGCCAGACCAGCCGGTCCTCGGCGGCGTCCGCCTCGGCCGCCCAGGTGGCGACGTCGACGATCCGCGCGCCGACCGGCGGATCGATCCGGTCCCGGACGTACACCGTCGAGGTCAACGCCGACGGGTCGTGCGCCCGCACCACGGCCCGGGGCACCAGCAGGTGGCCCGGCAGCGAATTGTCGGTGACGACCGCGACGACCCGCAACGACACCGCAGTTCCGTCGGCGAAGGTCAGCTCGTACGGCGCGGACGGCAGAAGATTCGCCGAGGCGGTGACCACCACTGTGTCGTCTCCGCGCAGCTCCTCCAGGGAACCGGCGACGACGGTGAGCGCCCGGTTCGCGGCGGCGAAGCCCGTCGGGTCGACACCGAGCGCGGTCAGTGGCCGGTTCACCGTCTGCGTTGCCGGATCGGTGCGGTAGACGGTGGTCGGCAGCAGGGCGGTGCCGCCGGTCGCGGCGACTGCCGCATCCGACAGACCGGGCGTCCGGTCCGGCACGACGATCCAACCGCCGTTCACGTTGTCCGCCCGGCCCGCCGCGTACGCGGCGGTGGTGGTGCGCACCATCCCGGACACCAGCACCGCGAAGGCGACAGTGAGCAGCACCGGCGCGGCGATCGAGGCGGTCCGCCGGGTGGCGGTCGACGCCCCGCCCCGGACCAGCATCCCGATCGCCCCACCGCGCCGCCGCACCGGAGACCGCAGCAGCCGCACCACCGGCCCGACCATCGCCGGAGAGAGCACTGTGGCACCGGCCACCAGGGCCATCACCGCGTACAGGGCGTACGACGCCGCCACCCGGGGCTCGTCCGCTGTCGCCGTCCCGACGCTGAGCGCGATGCCCGCCACGACGAGAAGCGCGCCGGTGGCGACCCGGGCACGCCCGATCGGTCGCTGCTCCACAGCGGCCTCGCGCAGCGCCTCCAACGGGCGGACCCGCGCCGCCCGGCGCGAGGCCGACCAGACCGCCAGCAACGCGATCACCGGCCCGGCCGCGAGCGAGACCGCGACCGGCCAGACGGCGTATCCGACCCGGAAGGTCGACGGCTCGAACCCGGCATCGACGAGCAGGCGACCCACCACCGGGGCGAGTACCGCGCCGACCAGCAGGCCGACCAGCCCGGCGCTGACGCCGACGACGAGCGCCTCGGCGCACACCATGCGGCGGACCTGCCGGGCGGTGGCGCCGACGGCGCGCAGCAGGCCCAGCTCCCGGCGGCGCTGCGCGACGGTGAACGCGAAGGTGGAGGACACCACGAACACCGTGACGAAGCCGGCCAGGGCCGCCGTGGCGCTGAGCACCTGCATGCCGATCCACCGGGTCCGGGCGTCGTTGCGCGGCTCCAACGCGCCGCGCGCGTCGCCAATCAGCACCCGACCGTCGCCGCCGACGACACCGCGAGCCGTCGCGGCGACCCGCTGCGGATCGGCCCCCGCCGCGAGGACCAGCCCGATCGCCCGGACGCCGGGCGCGAGCGCCGCGGCGACCTCGTCGGCGACGTGCACGCCGGGCCCGTCGACCAGACCCGTGACGGTGTACGCCTGCGCACCCGTCGCCGTAAGCAGCGTCACCGGCGCACCGATACGCAGGCCGAGCGCGCTGTCGACGACCACCTCGCCGGGCCCGCGCGGCGGCTCACCGGCGGTGAGGCGCGATCCACCCAGCTTGGCGCTGGCCCAGCCGTGCCCCTGCTGAGCGTCCTCCCGCCGGGTGTCGACAGCGGAGGGCCGACCGTCGACGAGCGGTTGGGCGTAGAAGGTCCGGTCCGGTACCGCCGCCACCACGCCGGGCAGCGCGGCCAGCCTCCCGGCGAGTCCCGCCGCCGTGTCGGCGGACCACGGGCGGGTCGGCACGAACTGGTCGGTCGACGCACCCGCTTCGGGGCTCTGCACCACGACCGCCGCCCGCGCCAGGCGGTCCGGCACCTGCGGACGTCCGGAGGCGAGCAGGAGGGTGGCGGTCGCGACCAGCGCGACGCCGATGGCGACGGCCACGAACGCGCTGGCCGACCGTCGGACACTCAGCATGACCGCTCCCCCGCCGTCTCGACGGCGTGCCGCGACGAGCCCGCCGGGTCCGCCTCCCGCTCGGCGATCCGCGCCGCGACGACCGCAGCGGAAATCGCGCCGTCCAACTCGTCGACGACCCGGCCGTCGGCGAGCAGCAGCACCCGATCGGCGTACGCGGCGGCGGCGGGATCGTGGGTCACCATCACCACTGTCTGCCCGTGGTCGTCGACGAGCGCACGCAGCAGCCGGAGCACCTGCCGGGACGCCGCACTGTCCAGTGCCCCGGTCGGTTCGTCGGCGAACACCACGGCCGGGCGGGTGATCAACGCTCGGGCCACGGCGACGCGCTGCTGCTCACCGCCGGACAACTCACTCGGCCGGTGCCCGGCCCGGTCGGCCAACCCGACCGCGTCCAGAGCGGCGGTGACGTCCCGGGCCGGTGGGCGACGGCCGGCCAGCCGCGACGGCAACTCGACGTTCTGCGCGGCGGTCAGCGTGGACACCAGGTTGAACGCCTGAAACACAAACCCGATCCGGTCGCGCCGCAGCCGGGTCACCTCGTCCTCGCGGAGCTGGTCGAGGCGGACGCCGTCGATCGCGACGATCCCCTCGGTCGGGCTGTCCAACCCCGCCGCGCAGTGCAACAGAGTGGACTTCCCCGAACCGGAGGGGCCCATCACCGCCGTGAACGTCCCGGTCACGAAGCTCGTCGTCACGCCGTCCAGCGCGGTCACCCGCCGGTTTCCGGTGCCGTACACCGCGCGCAGCCCCGTCAGGGTCACCGTGTGTGTGGTCATGGCCACCACAATGCAGTCCCCGACGGGTGGCGCGCGTCGTACCGGCGCGGACAGTTTCCGCCAGTGCCCCGGGTGGAGACGACGGCCCGAAACCGCCGCCAGGTCGTCCCCCGGGATGACCACCCGTGGACGGACGCCGAGCGGCGAGCCGGCCGATACCGTCGGACCGGTGACCCCCACCCTGCTGACCCGGCGGCTGCGGCCGACGGACCTGTACATCGCGGACACCCTGCTGGCGGTGGCGGTCGGCGGGCTGCTCTGCCCGTACGCGGCCCTGGAGTCACCGCTGCACGGTGGCGTACACGAGCCGCTCTGGGTGTCAGTGCTCGTCGGGATGGCCCTCGGGCTGCCGCTTGCCGTACGCCGCCGGTGGCCGTTGACGGTGGCCGCCGTGATCAGCTCCGTCGCCACCGTCGCCCTGGTCACCGGGGTGATCCCGAACTTCGCCGCCGCCGCGCCGGCGCTCGCCATCGGCCTGTCCTTCTACACTGTCGCGGTGTCGACGGCCACCCGCCGCTCGATGCTCTGCGCAGCCGGTTGTCTCGCGTTGGTGAGCGTCGCCCTGGTGCTCACGGCGGGCGATCTGTGGTCGCGGACCGGTGCGGTCGTCTACGCCGTCGTCATGATCGCGCCCGCCTGGGTGATCGGCTGGCTGGTCCGGGAGCGGCGAGCCCTCGCCGCCCGGCAGAGTGACCACCTGGTCCGGCAGGCCACCGCCGAGGAGCGCCTGCGGGTGGCACGCGAGCTGCACGACGTGGTCGCCCACACGCTGAGCCTCATCGTGGTGAAGGCGGCAGTCGCCAACCACGTCGCCGAGGCGGACCCCCGCGAGGCGGGCGCCGCCCTGCGGGTGATCGAGGAGACCGGCCGCAACGCCCTGGCCGACGTCCGCCGGGTGCTCGGCGTCCTGCGCGACGGCACCTCGTACGCCCCGGCACCCGGGCTGGACGAGCTGCCCGCGCTGGCCGAGCAGGCGGCGATCGGCGGCGTCGACGTACGGCTCGACGTACGGCGGGAGGCACCCGACGGCATCGTCCCGGAGTCGGTGGGCCTGGCGGTGTACCGGATCGTGCAGGAGGCGGTGACCAACGTGGTGAAGCACGCGGCACCGGCCGCCTGCCGGGCTACCGTGACCGTCACGCCCGGCGAGGTACGGGTGGAGGTGACCGACGACGGTCGACGTCCGGTGCTGACCGGCAGGGAGGGGCACGGGTTGATCGGCATGCAGGAACGGGTGGCGTTGCACGGCGGGGAGTTCCGTGCCGGACCGGGCGCGCACGGCGGTTTCGCGGTGACGGCCAGCCTGCCCTACCGGGTGGCCACGTGATCCGGGTGCTGATCGCCGACGACCAGGCGCTGCTGCGCGGCAGCTTCCGGCTGCTCGTCGATCTCGCCCCGGACTGCACCACTGTCGGCGAGGCGGGCACCGGCGTGGAGGCCGTCGCGTTGACAGCGCAGCACCGGCCGGATGTCGTGCTGATGGACGTCCGGATGCCGGAGATGGACGGCATCGAGGCGACCCGGCGGATCTGCGCCGACCCGGCGATCGCCGGCAGCCGAGTCATCATCCTGACCACGTTCGACCTGGACGAGTACGTCTACGGCGCGTTGCGCGCAGGAGCGAGCGGGTTCCTGCTCAAGGACACCCCACCGGCGGATCTGCTGACCGGGATCCGGGTGGTCGCCGCCGGAGAGGGGCTGCTCGCGCCGACGGTGACCCGCCGGCTGATCGACGAGTTCGCCCGGCGGGCGGAGCCGGCCCGGCCACTGCCCCGCAGACTGAGCGGGGTGACCGACCGGGAACGCGAAGTGCTCACGCTGATCGGCCGGGGCCTGTCCAACACGGAGTTGGCCACGCACCTCAGTCTCAGCCAGGCCACCGTGAAGACCCACGTCGGGCGGCTGCTGACCAAGCTGAGCGTCCGGGACCGCGCGCAACTGGTCATCGTCGCCTACGAAACGGGCCTGGTCGGTTCCGGTGCGTCGAGGCCGACCGATCTACGCTGAGCGGATCAACCGCAGCGAGGAGGAGCCGATGACCCGGTACGTCGCCCTGCTGCGCGGGGTCAACGTCGGCGGCGTCCGCCTCGCGATGGCCGACCTGCGCCGGATCGTCACCGACCTCGGGCATGACGACGTCAAGACGTACCTGCAGAGCGGCAACGTGGCCTTCGGCAGCAGTGTGCGCGACGCCGAGAAGCTGGCCGGCGGGATCGAGCGGGCGCTCGCCGACGAGCTGGGGTTGACCGTTCCGGTGCTGGTGCGCAGCGGTCGGGAGCTGGCGGCGGTGGCCGGCGGCAACCCGTACGCCGAGCGGGAGGACGACCCGACGAGGCTGCTGGTGGCCTTCCTGCGGTCCGCGCCGACCACGTCCGCCGTGGACGCGCTGACCGTGCCCGGCGGCGAGAACGCCGCGTTCACGGTGACCGGCCGGGAGGTCTTCCTGCACTTCCCCGACGGCGGCTACGGGCGGTCGAAGTTCACCAACGCGTACCTGGAGAAGAAGCTCGCCGTGGTGGCCACCACCCGGAACTGGAAGTCGGTGCGTGCCCTGGCCGAGATGGCCGCCGGCTGACCCGGTGGGGGCCGCGGGCCCCCACCGAGGCCGGTCAGAAGTGGTACGCGGTCTCGTACTCGGGCACCAGCACCCGGCTGCGCGGCGAGATCCGGCGGATCGCCGTGATCATCTCGTTCAACCGGGTGCGGTCGGCGGGGGCGACGACCGGCGGGTTCCGCAACGCGGTCTCGAAGTTGTCCCAGTGCACCGGCACGACGACCTTCGGGTAGTCGAGGCCGGCGAGCAGCCGGGGCAGGTAGTCGCCGGTGGTGGTGGCGTTCTGCATGGCCACCATGGCGACGTCCGGCGCGAGGCCGGTGAGGTTCCGCTCGGCGACGTCGCTGGCCCCGGTGAAGTAGACCGACGGTCCACCGTCGACGCGCAGCAGGTAGCCGAGCGTGTCGCCCTCCGGAAGATCGGCGATGGTCGCCGGCAGCGGCGGCGGGCTCACCCGCACCCCCGGAAACGCCACCGAGTACGAGGCGTTGCGACTGTGCAGCGAGCCGACCACCTCGATGGTGTGGTCGCCGAAGTCCAGCACCTCGCCGCCCTTCACGGCGCTCAGCTGTGTCGACGGCACCCCGTAGGCCAACCCCAGGTGGTACGCGGTGAGCGTGCCGAAGACCCGCGCGCCGGTACGGCCGGCGATGTACGGCACGTCCATGAAGTGGTCCCAGTGGGTGTGGGTGACGAGCACCGTCGTGGCCCGGTCGACGCGCCTGTCGATCACGTCGGTGCGCACGGTCAGCTTGGCCGCCTGGTTGAACGGGCCGGTGAACAGGCCGGTGTCGATCCGGCTGAGGTACGGGTCGACCAGGACGGTCCGGTTCCCGATGTCGACGCGCCAGCCGGCCGTCCCCCACCAGCGGAAGCTGACCGCACCACTGCGGAGGGTGGCCGGCGCGGGGGCCGCGGCCTGGGCGGGTGCGGCCGAGGTGGCGACGAGGCCGCCTGCGGAGACCAGGGCGGTGGTGGCTGCGGTGTCGCGGAGGAAGCGGCGGCGGTCGAGATTGGGCATGCGGATCTACTCCCCGTGGTCGGGCGATCGGTCGACACGAGCCAATCAGCGCACACCGGCCCAGGTCCAAGATCCAACACCGCCGACTCCGATACGCGGTCGCATATCGGGCCTGTCCAGAGGCCGTGCTCCACGGCTCGGACGGGCGGAAAATCAGCCCGCGCGCAGCGCCTCGACGGCGGTCCGGGCCGCCTCCCCCATCGCCAGGTCCACGTCGATGCGGCGCGGGGTCAGCCGGTCGGCGCGGGCGAAGATGGCGATGGCGTACCGGCCGCCGTCGGGGTATTCCGCGACCCCGGCCTCCAGGTGCAGACCGGGCAGGGTGCCGGTCTTGCCGGACACCCGGACGCCGGGCGGGAACCCGGCGGCCAGGCGGGTCCAGAAGATCTGCCGGGCCATCCAGGTGCGGACCATCGCGCAGGCCGCCGCAGGCCCGGCCTCGTCCCGCCAGATGAGGGTGAGCAGCCGGGTGATCTCCCGGGCCGTGCTGGACGTGGTTTGCAGGGGGTCGAAAACCCGCATGGCCCGGACCCGGTCGTCCGGCAAGGTGGGGAAGATCCGGGCGAACTCCGCCTCGGTCCGGGCGCCCACGTCGGCGAGCATCACCTCGACCAGTTCCCGGGGACCGCCCAGAACGCGGGTACGGGTAAGCCCCAACTCGGCGGCGAGCATCGGCAGCAGGTCCGGGCCGACCCGGCGCAGTAGCAGGTCGGCGGCCGTGTTGTCGCTCACCGACATGGCGAAGTACGCGAGGTCGCGCAGCGACACCTCGACGTCGTCGGCGCAGCCGGCCACACCCCAACCGCCGAGCCGGTCGTCGGCGGTGACCAGGATCCGCTCGGTCGGGTCGAGCTGACCGGCCTCGACCTGCCGGGCGAACTCCAGCACCAGCAGGATCTTGAAGATCGAGGCGATCACCACCTGCTCGTCGGCCCGCACCCCGACCTCCCGCCCGCCACCGAGCTGGCCGACCGTCAGATCCAGGTTCACGGCGTCCAGGTCGACGGCGTGCAGGCTGGCGGTCACCCCGGCGCCGGCGAAGATGGCCTCGATGCGTTCCCCCACGTCCACGCCCGCACGGTACCGGCGGGCCGTCGACGCTGGCGTAGGGTCCGGCCGTGGACCTGCTCCGACACCTGCGGCACTTCGTGGTGGTCGCCAACGAGCTGCACTTCGGGCGGGCGGCCGAGCTGCTCGGGATGGCCCAGCCGCCGCTGAGCCAGTCGATCCAGCGGCTGGAGCGGGAGCTGACCGTCGAGCTGTTCGACAGGTCCCGCCGTCAGGTGCGCCTCACCACCGCCGGTGAGCTGCTGCTCGGCGAGGCGGAGGAACTGCTCGCGGGTGAGGGCCGGCTGCGCAGCCTGATGGGGCAGGTCCGCGCGGGTGAGCTGGGCGTGCTCCGGGCCGGCGTGCCGCCGGAGACCCCCGCCGTGACCCTGCGCGCGCTGCTCGACGGGCTCACCACCCGGGCACCCGGCCTGGACGTGGAGCTGCACGAGCTGACCACCGCCGAGCAGACCCGGATGCTCACCGAACGCAACCTCGACGTGGGGCTTGTGCACCACCCGGTCGACGCGGACGGGCTGCGTTTCGGCGCCGCCGTCGACGTACCGCTGGGGGTGTTGCTGCCGCGGACCTCGCCGCTGGCCCGCGGGCGGGACGTGACGCTCGCGTCGCTGGCCGGCCTGGACCTGGTGGCCGTGCCCCGGGCCACAGCGCCGGGCTGGCACGACCACCTGCTGCGGGTGTGCCGACGGTACGGCTGGCGGCCGGCGCGGGTCCGGCCGGCGCGCAACCCGGAGTTCCTCTTCGGGCTGGTGCTGGCCGGCGGCGGGGCGGCCCTGGAGCCGGCCACCGTGGCTCGGCGGGAGCCTCGGATCGCCTGGCGGCCGATCGCCGACGCGCCGCTTGCCAAGCGCACCTCGGCGGCGTGGCCGGACCGGTCCGCGCATCCGGCGGCGCCGATGTTCGCGCAGCTCGCCGCCGAGGTGCTTGCCGACGCCGAACCGGCACCGACCAGGGCTGACCCGTCGGTGCCGGCGGCGCGGCCGTGGCCGGTGTTGTTCGACACGACCGGGTGAACCGGCCCCGCCTGCGCTCGCCGCGCTCGCCCTCGGGCGGTGAATCGGTGGCCGGCCCGGGTATGGATGAAACGACACACAGACGCGAAGGAGCCGCAGTGGCCACGACGATCCCCGACATCAGCCTGAACGACGGCAACACCATTCCGCAGCTCGGCTTCGGGGTGTTCCAGATCAAACCGAAGGACACCGTCGCGGCGGTGAGCAAGGCGCTGGAGGTGGGCTACCGGCACATCGACACCGCCGAGATGTACGGCAACGAGGCCGAGGTGGGCCAGGCGGTGCGCACGTCGGGGCTGGACCGTCGCGAGGTCTTCGTGACCAGCAAGCTGAACAACGGCTTCCACCGCCCGGACGACGCCCGCAAGGCGTTCGACTCGACGCTCTCCGCCCTGAAGATGGACTACATCGACCTGTTCCTCATCCACTGGCCGCTGCCGACCCTGTACGACGGCGACTTCGTCTCCACCTGGAAGGTGCTTGAGGAGTTCCAGCGCGACGGCCGGGCCCGCTCGGTCGGCGTGTCGAACTTCCAGGTGCCGCACCTGGAGCGGCTGGCCGCCGAGACGAGCGTGGTGCCGGCGGTCAACCAGATCGAGGCGCACCCGTACTTCGGCAACGAGGAGGTCCGCGCGTACGACCGCGAGCACAACATCCTCACCGAGGCGTGGTCGCCGATCGCGCAGGGCAAGGTGCTGGGCGATCCGACGGTCGTCGACATCGCCGAGCAGCTCGGCCGGACCCCGGCGCAGGTGGTGCTCCGCTGGCACGTGCAGCGCGGCGACATCGTCTTCCCGAAGTCGACAACCCCGAAGCGGATCGAGGAGAACTTCCAGATCTTCGACTTCCAGCTCGACGACGCCGCGATGGAGCGGATCACCGAGCTGGACAAGGGTGAGGCCGGTCGGCAGGGCTCGCACCCGGACACGTTCGACTACGTCCCCCGCTGATCCCGGCCGCCGCCGGGCGGGACATGCTGCCGCGAGCGTGATGCCTCAGAGTCATCAGAATGACTCTGAGGCATCACGCTCATGTGGGCGGGGCGGTCAGGTCGAGCCGCCAGTCGTTGGCGCGCATCATCCGCCCCGGCGGGTATTCGAAGCCCGTCTCGCCGAGCAGCGTGAAACCGGCCTTGCGGCAGACCGCGTTCGAGGCGGGATTGTCAACCGAGGGGTAGGCGTGGGCGTAGCGCCGGTCCCGCCGGGCGCGGACCACGTCGACAGCCGCACGCACCGCGACGGTCGCCAACCCCTGCCCCCGGTACGCGGGCAGCACCGCCCAGCCCAACTCGTACACCGGCTGGTCGCGCCACTCGCGGCCCCAGTAGCCGACACTGCCCACCCGTGCCCCGTCCGGCAGGACCAGCGTGAACATGCAGCCCTGCCCGCCCTCGGCGAAGTGCACGTAGCGTTCGTGTCGGGCGAGCACCTGCTCGTCGGTCTCCGGGCCGCCGGTGTGCCTGCGGGTGTCCGGTGAGTTGAGCTGCCGCAGCAGGTCGAGGTCGTCCTCCTGCCACGGCTGGATGCGTACCTGCGTCATCGTGCTCCCCTGTTCGTCGGCCCCAGTCAAGCCGACGCATCCGACATCCCGCGCCGAAACGCCACCCGCTAGATCAGATCTAGCGGGCGATCGGCCTTGCCTCGCGCCTTGAGGTTGATGGGAGGAGGTGACGATGACACCGTTGGAACTCGCTGTCATCATCGGCAGCACCCGGGAGGGACGGGCGGGCGACCGGGTCGCCAGCTGGTTTCTCGACGAGGCCGCGCGGCACGACGACCTCACCGTGACTGTCGTTGACCTCAACGACTACGACTTCCCGGCCAGCTATCCCGCTGAGCCGACGGCGTCCATCCGGGCGTTCGTCAGCGAGGTGGGTCGGGCGGAGGCGTTCGTCGTGGTCACCCCCGAGTACAACCACAGCTTTCCGGCACCTCTGAAACAAGCGATCGACTACGCGTACGACGAGTGGCAGGCCAAACCGGTCGGCTTCGTGTCGTACGGCTGCCGGTCCACCGGTCTGCACGCCGTCGACCAACTGCGCACCGTCTTCACCGCCCTGCACGCCATGACGGTGCGCGACGTCGTCGGGCTCGACCTGCTCGCCGGTGAGCCGACGCCACTCTGCACCGACGAGCTACGCCGTGACATCCGCGCCCTGCTCGACCAGCTCCGCTGGTGGGGCCTGGCGCTTCGGAACGGCCGGGCCGCACGGCCCTACGTCTCCTGAACACGTTCGACGAAAGGTTTCCATCATGAGTAGACGCACCACCGGCCTGGCCATCGAAGCCGAAGGGCTCACCCGCTCGTTCGGGGACACCAAGGCGCTTGCCGGCATCGACCTTCAGGTGCCCGCCGGCACCGTCTACGGCCTGCTCGGGCCGAACGGGGCGGGCAAGACCACTGCGGTCCGGGTGCTCGCGACGCTGCTGCGGCCCGACGGCGGATCGGCGCGGGTCTTCGGGCACGACGTGGTCACCGAGGCGGACGCGGTCCGCAGCCGGGTCAGCCTCACCGGCCAGTACGCCTCAGTCGACGAGGACCTGACCGGCACGGAGAACCTGGTGCTCCTCGCCCGGCTCCTCGGCCTGCGCAAACCGGCCGCCCGCGACCGCGCCGCAGCTCTGCTCGCCGCGTTCGGCCTCACCGAGGCCAGCGGCCGCCAGGTCAAGAAGTACTCCGGTGGGATGCGGCGGCGTATCGACATCGCCGCCAGCATCCTCAACACGCCCGACCTGCTCTTCCTCGACGAACCGACGACCGGTCTCGACCCGCGCAGCCGCAACCAGGTGTGGGAGATCGTCCGGGCCGTGGTGGCGCACGGCACGACAGTGCTGCTGACCACGCAGTACCTCGACGAGGCGGACCAGCTCGCCGGGCGGATCGCCGTCGTCGACCACGGCCGGGTGATCGCGGAGGGCACCCCGGGCGAGCTGAAGTCGTCGGTGGGCTCCGGCACGATCCACCTGCGGCTACGGGACCCCGGGCAGCGTCCCGAGGCGGAGCGGGTGCTCCAGGCGGCGCTGGGCGTACCGGTGCAGCTCGAAGCCGACCCGGTCGCGCTGCTCGCCCGGGTCGGGGAGGCCGGCACCGACCTCGAGGCCAGCGCCCAGGCCGCCCGCGCGCTCGGCGACCTGGCCCGCGCCGGCATCGTCGTCGACAACTTCTCCCTCGGTCAGCCAAGCCTTGACGAGGTCTTCCTGGCCCTGACCGACCATCCCGCCGTGCCTGCCGACGAGCGGGACGACCAGCTGGAGGCAGCCCGATGAGCGACACCACAACGACCACCACCGAACGGGCTCCGTCGGTCTACGTACCGTCCGCCGAGGCGCTGGCAACGGTCCTCGCGCCCGGAGCGCGACCGCCCCGACCCAGCGCGCTGGGGGCATCGCTCACCTTCGGCTGGCGGGCCATGCTGAAGATCAAGCACGTGCCGGAGCAGCTCTTCGACGTGACCGCGTTCCCGATCATCATGGTGCTGATGTTCACGTACCTGTTCGGTGGCGCCCTCGCCGACAGCCCGCGCGACTACCTGCAGTTCTTCCTGCCCGGCATCATGGTGACGAGCGTCGTGATGATCACCATGTACACAGGCGTCGGCCTCAACACCGACATCGAGAAGGGGATCTTCGACCGCTTCCGGACCCTGCCCGTGTGGCGGCCGGCCGCCCTGGTCGGGATGATCTTCGGCGACGTGCTGCGTTACATCCTCGCCGCCCTGGTCATCCTCGGCGTCGGGTTGGCGCTCGGCTTCCGGCCCGACGGCGGGGTCGCCGGGGTGGCCCTCGGGATCGGGTTGCTTGTGGTCTTCTCGTTCACGTTCTCCTGGGTGTGGACGTTCTTCGGCCTGGTTCTGCGCAGCGAGAAGTCGGTGATGGGGGTCAGCATGATGGTGCTGTTCCCGCTGACGTTCCTCAGCAATGTCTTCGTCGAGCCGAGCACAATGCCCGGCTGGCTCCAGGCGTTCGTGAACGTCAACCCGGTCACGCAACTGGTGGCCGCCGTACGCGCCGCGATGGCCGGCTCGTCGGACCCGTCCAGCACGATGTGGTTGCTGGCGTGGAGCGCTGGCTTCCTGGTCGTCTTCGGCACGCTGACCATGTACCGCTACAACCGCCGCTGATCCTGCTCCGTCCAACGGGCGCCGCCACGACAGTGGCGGCGCCCGTTTGGTCAGACGACCGCTGGCACCTCGATTCGGGGTACGGCGCGCAGGCGGGTGGCGTCCTGGCTGGGCGGCGCGCCGAACTGGCGACGATATTCGCGGCTGAACTGCGACGGGCTCTCGTAGCCGACACGGATGCCCACCCCTGTGACGTCGTTGGGGTGCGTGGCGAGCAGCAGTCGTGCCTCCTGTAACCGGATCTGCTTCTGGAACTGGATCGGGCTCATCGCTGTCACGGCCTGGAAGTTGCGGTAGAACGCCGACACGCTCATCCCGGACAGCCGGGCCAGATCCTCCACCCGGAACGACTTGGCGTAGTGGTCACGGATCCACCGGACCGCCCGGGCGATGTGGCTGAGGCTGCTGTCGGCCAGACCGAGCTGCCGGACAGCGGCACCCTGCTCGCCGGTGAGAAGCAGCCACAGGATCTCCCGTTTGACCAGGGGCGCGAGCACAGTGACGTCCCGGGGTCGGTCCAGCAGCCGAAGCAGTCGGATCACCGCGTCCCCGAGGTCGTCGGGAGCGTCACTGACCACCATCCCCGATGGCGTCGGCCCGGCAAGGGGCGGCAGGTCGCCCGGCGCCGCCTGCAACAGCAACTCCGCGACCATTGCCGGCTGCAACACCAGCCCGAATCCCAGAGCGGGCGCGTCCGCGCTGGCCTCGGTGAAGCGGCCGGTGACCGGCAGATCGACCGACGCCACAAGGTACTGGCCCGCGCGGTACTCGTACACCCGGTCGCCGAGCGCCATCCGCTTCGCACCCTGCGCGATGAGGGCCAGCACGGTGCCCGACATCGACGTGGTGGGCGGGGCCTGCTGCTCCACCTTCGAGATCAGCACCCCGTCGATGTCGGTGCTCATGTCCGGCCGGGCGTGGCGGGCCAGCAACGCCCTCAGCTCGTCAAGGTTCACGGTCCGATTGAAGCACGATACCGATCCTCGCCAAAACGAGAGGATCAGGCAAGTGGCAGCGAGCATTCTTCTAACGTTTCCCCTGGTAGGGGTGCTTCCATTGGAGTGTCAGTTTTCCAGAACGGCTCGACGATGAGGAGTTTCACCCATGACCGTCCGCCACGGGTTCCAGGCCACGATGACCGCCCAGCCGGGAAAGGCCGACGAGCTGATCCAGCTGCTGCTCGACGCGCCGTCGCTGCCCAACGACGACTGCCTCGTCTTCCTGGTGTCCCGATCGGCCTCCGACCCTGACGTCGTACACGTCGTCGAGGGCTGGACCAGCGCCGAGGCGCACAGCGCGTTCTTCGGCGGCGAACAGGCGCAGGCCCTTGTCGCGAAGCTCCAGCCGCTGCTGGCCGGCGAGTCCACGTACACCGACGCGGTGCCGGTCGGCGGCAAGGCGACCTTCTGAAACCGGCGACCAGACACCAACGGAAGGACCCTCGATGAACACCCCTCGCCCGACCATCGACCCCGAACTGCTCGTCCCCCTGGCCGACCTGCCGTCCATGCCACCCCTCGGCCCCGAGGTGATCGAGCTGCTGCGCCAGTTCCCCCAACCGCCGATCGAAACCCACCTGGCCGGCCGCTCGGTGCAGCGGCGGGAGGTCACCGTCGCCGCCTCTGACGGCACTCCGATCCCGCTGTCAATCCTCAGCCCCACCGACCGTGCCGCCGGAGCGCCCTGCGTCTACTGGATCCATGGCGGCGGCATGATGTGGGGCGACCGGTTCTCCAACATCGACGTCCCACTGGAATGGCTCGACCAGTTCGGCGCCGTCGTGATCACCGTGGACTACCGGCTGGCCCCGGAGGCAACTGGCGAAACCCTCGTCGACGACTGCTACCAGGGCCTGCTCTGGGTGGCCGAGAACGCCGCCGACCTGGGCATCGACCCGGCCCGTATCGTCGTGGCCGGTGCCAGTGCCGGAGGTGGCCTGGCCGCCGGTGTGACGCTCATGGCCCGTGACCGAGGCACCCCCCTCATCGCCGCCCAGTTGCTGTCGTGCCCCATGCTCGACCATCGCAACGAGACCACGTCCAGCCGTCAGTACAGCGGCCCGGACGGCGTGTGGACCCGGGAGATGAACGAGTTCGGCTGGCGCAGCGTCCTCGGCGGGCACACCGCCTCCGCGTACGTCTCCCCCGCGCTGGCCGACGACCTGTCCGGCCTGCCGACCACCTACATCGACGCCGGGACCGCCGAGGTCTTCCGCGACGAGGACGTCACCTACGCGACAGGGATCTGGGCCGCCGGTGGTCAGGCCGAGTTGCACGTGTGGGCCGGCGGCTTCCACGGGTTCTCGGCGCTGTTCCCGCAGGTGCGCGTCTCGGCCGCGGCCCGTCGCGCCCAGGCCGACTGGCTCGCCCGAGTCCTGAACCCCCAACCCAAGGACTGAGCCGAACCGGCGGCCTGCGCAGCGCGCCCATCTCTTCGAAAGACCATCGGGGTACGCCTCGAGGTGTTCAGAGCCGCCAGGGCACCGTCTCGGACGGCAGGTAGCGGCAGGTGCTGCCGGTCGAGACGGCTTCGCGCAGGTGACCGGCCAGCGCTGGGTGCCGCTCGTCGAGTTTGCGCATCGTGTCCCTGATCCGGGCGGTCACCGTCTTGCGGGCCCGCTCCGCCTCGTCACCCAACCGGCGACTCCGGCCGGCCAGCCCCGCCGCGGCGCGCAGCTCGTCGAGCAGCGCGCCGCGCTCGGCGTCCAACGCGGCCACCTTCCGGTCGTCTCCGCGCGCGGCGGCCCGGTCGATCTCCTCGTCGAGGCGCTCCAGGTGCCGCCGGTAGCGGGCCTTCGCCTCGTCGTCCAGGACCGGGTCACCGCCCATCCGCCGGGCCGCGACCAGCTCCGGCCCGGCGGCCGGGTCGAGCAGCTCCACGGCCGGCACGTCACCGCCCGGCCGGCTCAACAGCAGGTGCAGGTCGTGCAGGCCCTTGGCGTCGGGCAACTGGGCGACGACGCCCGCGTAGGCGAGCTGCCAGACGAGACCGTCGCGCCGAAACTCGTAGGTATGGCCGGGCGCGGCGGCTTGGCTTAGCAGCAAGGTGGTCTGGGCGGGCGTGGCGATTTGGTTGGGCGTGGCGGCCTTGTTGGGGCTGGCGAAGTGGGCGGCGGCGGTGGCTGGCGCTGGGGTGCCGGGTCGGTGCAGGACGTGGGGCATGCCGAGGGCTGTGGCGTCGCGGGCGATGGCGGCGCGCAGCTCGGCCAGGGTCGCGGCGTCGCCCGCGTGGCCGCGGGCGGCAAGAGTGTCTGCCAGCCCGGCGCGGGCGATGAGCGACCAGGGGCGGGAACCCAGCCGGTCGGCGGAGTCGCGGGCCGCCGCGAACCCGGCGATGGCGTCGTCCCAGCGTTCCTGCGCGGCGTCGACAACGGCGAGCCAGTGGGCGACGGGACCGCTGATGTCGCAGCCGAACAGCCCCACCATCCACTCTCCACTGTGGGGGGTCAGCCCGGCCCGCGCCTCGTCACAGCGCTGCGGGTCACGGGAGGCAGCGGCGGCCTGCGCACGCAGTCGCAGCCACAGCTGTGACACCGGCCGGGGGTACCGGATGCCGGCAGTTTCGATATCGCCGGTCAGTCGCACGGCCGCCTCGTCGTCGCCGCGTTCCGCCGCGGTGATCGCCAACAGCAACTCCCGATACGGGTAGTCGGTCGGCCCCAGGCCGTTCAGCAGCGTGTCGAGCTCGTCGAACCGGCCCTGGAGCAGCAGCCGGGACCAGAGCACGTGGTGGCCCATGAACGCGAACTCGGCGTGACCGGGGTCGGAGAGTTCCACAAGGGCGCCGAACCGTTTGTCGGCCTCGCCGAAGTCACCTCGGAACGCCGCGATGATCCCGCCGTCGACGGCCGCCGCCATCCGGTGACGGGCCAGTTCGCCCTGCTCGCCCGCGGCGACGAAGGTGGTGAACTCCTCCATGAAGCGGGGATCGCCGAGCTCCAGCAGCGCCACCCAGCGCAGCGAGGTGGCCCACAGCTCGGTCTCGCGGTCTCCCGAGCGGCGGGCGACCTCCCGGATCTCGGCGGTGAGCGCCGCCCGGGCCCCGGCGGTGCCCAGGCCCCAGGTCGTGTCGTGGCGGGCCCACAGGCTGAAGGTGAGCGCCTCGTCGTCGCGGCCGCGACGGGCGATCGTCTCCGTCGCGGTGATCAGATCGGTGACCAGCGTGCTGACCGGGGCCTTGTCGTCCGGCTCGCCGATCAGCCGACGGTACGCCTCCCGCACCAGCTCGGACGTCTCGATCGAGCGGCCGGTATCCACCTGGCGGGAGCGGTGCACGGTGAGCGCGACGCGGGCCAGCAACACCCGGTCGTCGAGCGTACGGGCCAGCGTCGCGGCCTCGGTGAGAAGCCGCACGGCCTCCTCGCGGCCAGCGTGGTGGTAGCGCATCCCACCGAACTCGACGAGGAGCCGCACCCGCTGCGCGGGGTCTTCGACGACCTCCAGCGCACGGCCGAAGTGCGCCTCCGCTTCGTCGATGGCCAGCCGGGAGAACGCGTGCCGCGCGGCGGCGATCAGCAACTCGGTGACCCGGCCCCGATCGAGCGCAGGACCGGCCAGGTAGGCGTGGCGGGCCACGTCGGCCGGGATGAGCCGGTCGGTCACCTCGGTCGGCAGGTCGATCGCCCGGACCACCGCGAAGTGCCGGGCCTGCCGATCCTCCTCGGTGAGCCCGTCGTAGAGCGTCTCCCGGACCAGGTCGTGAGCGAAGGCGAACCGGCCGCCGCCCCGGGCCACCACCAGCCGGGCGGTCACCGCCCGGTCGAGCAGCCTGTCGACCTGCGCCGCCGGGGTCGCCGAGCTGGCTGCCAGCACCTGCCTGTGGAACTCGCGGCCCAGCACGGCGGCGACGGTGAGCGCCTCGACCACCGCCGCCGGCAACTGGGCCAGCCGACGCCGCACCGTCTCCCGTACGCCAGGTGGGATCATCCCCGCCCCGCCGTCCGCGCGCCACAGCCGGGCGGTCTCCTCGACGAAGAACGGATTTCCGCCGGTACGGCCGTGCACCCGGTCGACCAGGTCGGCGTCGGGCTCCCGCCCGGCGGTACGCGTGATCAGCGCGGCCACCTCGTCGCGCGTCAGGCCGCTGAGGGTGATCGTGGTGGCCTTGGCGACCAAAGGCATCAGGAGTGGACGCAACGGATGGTCGCCCGACTCGACCTCGGCGTCGCGGTAGGTGCCGATCAGCAGCAGCCGTTCGAACCAGGTGTGCTGGGCGGCGAAAGCCAGCAGCCGCAGCGATGCCGGGTCGGCCCAGTGCAGATCGTCGAGGACGACCACGACCGGCCGGTGCTGGGAGACGGCGACCAGCGCGGCGGTCACCGCGTCGTACAGGGCGAACGCCTCACGGTCCGCGATGTCCCCGCCTGTGTCGATACCGGCCCAGTTGGCGGTGCGGCCGGCCTGGTCGGTTTCGGCGCCGGTCTCGCCGAGCAGAGCCGCGAGGGCCGGCTCGGCGGGCTGCCGCGCCACCGCCCAATCCTCGGCGGAGCGCCGCAGGCCGCGCAGCACCTGCACCCACGGCCAGTAACCGGGAGCGCTGTCGGAATCCCAGCAGGCGGCGCCGAGCACCAGCGCGCCGCGCTGCCGAGCCTCCCGCGCCGCCGCTGTGACAAGGGTGGTCTTGCCGATGCCAGGCTCGCCGGTGACCAGGGCGAGACCGCCATGGCTGGTGGCCGCCCGGTCCAGTTCGGCGCGCAGCAGGGCCGCGGGATGATCCCGCCCGATGATGGCGTCGCCGAGCCGCGCGTCCATGGTTTCCAGACCGTACTGGAACGGTCCGACATCGGTCGCTCGCTTAATCCATTCCGCTGGGACGGTGCGGACAGCACCACTCCCTATTACTCCCGATCACCTGAAGTTCAGGGTAGGTTAGCGAACAATGAAGGACGACATGTACTCCGTGGAGCAGGTTGCCGACCGGCTCGGGCTGCACGTGCGGACGGTGCGCGCCTACATCCGGGCCGGCCGGTTGCGAGCGGTGCGGATCGGCAAGCAGTACCGGATCGCCGCAAGCGACCTCGATGCGCTCACCGGGCAGACGCCGCCCGCCGTGGCCCCCGGGCCGGCCGAGGTGTCGAGCATCGTGCAGATCGACGGCGTCGACCGGGCAGCCGCCGACCGACTCGGGACGCTCGTGCTGGCCAGCGCCAACACCGGCCACAACCAGACCAGCCCGCTACGGGTGCAGACAGTGCACGACGAGGATCGACACCGCTTGAAGATCATCATCTTGGGTGACCCCGCCGCCACCGCCGAGCTGCTGCACCTGCTCGACGCCGTCCTCAACGCCGACAACGGCCTATTCGACCGGGAGGTCCACGATGCCTGACGAGATGCAGGAACGCGCCGGGGTGCAGGTGCTGGTCTGCGACCCGGCCGGCCCATTGGTCGCCACCGAACAGGACGCACTGGACCTGATCGGCGCGGCCTTCCTCGGCGCTCAGGTGGTCGCCGTGCCAGCAAACCGGCTCGACGCGCGCTTCTTCTCGCTGGGCACCCGCTTCGCCGGCGACGTCATGCAGAAGTTCGTCAACTACCGGCTGCGGCTGGCCGTCGTCGGCGACATCTCCGCGCACGTCGCGGAGAGTTCGGCGCTGCGAGCCCTCGTGCACGAGTCGAACCAGGGCGGGCACGTCTGGTTCGTTCCCGACCTCGACGCGCTCGACGACCGCCTCCGCGCTGCGGCGTAGCCGCCTCACCCGTCGTGGACCACCGCCATCTCCACCGCGTCCGGCTCAACTCCTCTTGCCTGGGCCTGCCCACTTGCCCACCGCAGATAGACCAGCCACTCCTCGGTTGACCACCCGTTGTCACGGCTGACACCGGCCTCGGCTGGGAGGCGGCTGGCCACGACACGGTCCAGGATCAGGGGCTGCACACCACCCACGCCGCGCTGATAGCCGACGAAGTAGAGGACCTTCGTGAACAGGCCCGGCCCCAGCCACGGCAGGCGTGCGTGGTCAGGGTCGGACAATCGTCGGTACGCCGTACCCAGCGCGGCCTCGTCCGGCGCCGACCCGGAAACCTCCTCAAGCGCGTACGCCAGGCGCTTGCCGTCCGGATCGGCAGCGAGCGACTTGGCGGTGCGCCACGGGCCGTACCCGATCGGCCCGTAACCCCAGACCAGCACGGCGGTCAGCAGCTGGCAGGCGCTCGCGGAGCCGGCCCGGTACGCGCCGGCCACTGCGAAGACGTCGCGCCGCCAGATCTCGCCGTTCGCCGGAAAGGTGGCGGGCCAGGCGGCCGGTGGCAGCCCGGCCTGCCACCTGTCGACGTTCACGATGACCGGGGCCCGCTCCCCCGGCAATGCAGCATTCTCGGTCGCCTGCATGGTCGCCTCCTCAGATCGCGCGCTCGCGGAAATCCGTGGTTCGGACGCTATGGCCGGTCGGTTCCGCATGCCGCCCGCCGACGGCAAATCGCGGTGTCGTCGCACGGTTGATCTACGGTGCTCCCGTGCTTCCCCGAAACGTGAAGATCCTCGATCAAGTCCGCGCCGAGGCGCTGCGCCGCGGCATTCCCGCTGCCGATGTGGAACGCTGGCTGGAACTCGCCCGCCCGTCTGCCCTTCTGACACAGGGAGGTGACGGCCCGGTCGTGGGCGCCATCCGTGGGCCCGTGATGCTTCCGGCCGACGCCGAGGACCCCGAGTTCCCCTTGATCGCCACCATCGACTGCGCTGCCCTTCCGGCAGACGTGACGGACCTTCCACTACCGTCCGACGGCCAACTGCTGCTGTTCGGCTGGCCCGAAGAAAACGGCTGGGGCGAGGTCAGGTACGTGCCTGCAGGCGTGGCCGTCGAGGAGCGAGAGCAATATCCACCCGACTTCCCGCCCGACGAAGAAGAGTTCGCCGAGGTCTACACGGAGATCCCGCCTGGCGAACTGCACCTCACGGTCGACATATCTCTGCCCTACGTCAAGACGATCCCGGGCCCTCCGTGGTCTCCGCCGCTACCGGGAGATCCCCCGTTCGAAGAGATGACCGACGTATGGAAGGACGTCCTGCGTGACGTGCCGGATGGCGCGTTCTCCTTTGGAGGCTGGACGACGCCGCTGCTGTTGGGCGGCTACGGCACTGACTGCAACGGTTTCAACCCCGCATGGTTGGGCGCCAACCCCTCCGGCCGGTCCGGCGGGTCGATGCTCGGTGGCGGGCCACCCGACCATGGTGACTGGGTTGTGCTTGCCGAGTTCCACGGCGGCAGACAAGGCGGCGCGAGCATCCACTGGGTGATCCAGCGTGCCGACCTGAAGGACCGACGCTTCGACCAGGCCAGCGTCCTCGTCTACTGGAACCCGTGAGGCCGGACCAGCACGGATGGAACGGTCTGGGGCGTTGCCGGGCGGCTTTGTCCTGACGAGCGTGATACCTGTGAGTCATCAAGATGACTCACAGGTATCACGGGTTTCGAGGCGGCTGTCCGTCCCGACGGGTGGCCACCGTGGGCAGTCGCCTGACCGAGGCGCGAGCCCCAAGCCCACATATTGACACTCACCTATTATTTGCGAGGAATCCGCCCTAGCGTTCGCACCATGTCCGCTCGCCGCGTCACCGCCGCCGTCACCGTCGCCGCGCTGGCGAGCCTGCTCGCCGTCAACGCCGCCCGTGCCGACGGCCCGGCCATCAGCACCCCCGGCACCCCGACCGTGGTGGCCAACGGACCACACCAGCTCACCCTCAGTTGGACACCCTCCAAATGGATCGGGGATCCCGCCGCCGAGCAGCCGATCAACTACGAGGTGCAGGTGCCCTTGGGCCCCAACACGTACCGCTGGCTCGGCACCACGCTCGACACCACGATCACGCTGACCGACCTCGCACCCGGTACGACGTACCGGATCGCGGTTGCCGCCCGCGCGCTCGGCGGCTACTCCGACAGCTCGCCCGCCATCACCGTGCGCACGGCCAGCGGCCGCGCGACGGTCAGCTACCTCAACCTCGACTGGTCGCCGAAGAACAACCAGATCCAGTACAGCCTTAAGGTCACCAACACCGGCACCGGGTCGCTCGATCTGTCCACGGTGCGGGTGCGCTACCACCTGCGCTTCGAGGGCGGAAACACCTCGCTGGTGACAAACTGCGACTGGGCTGCGTTGGGCTGCGACCGGGTCCGGCAGACGGTGCAGTTCTTCATCCCACCAGGGCCGCCGCCAAGCGGCACGCCGACGCCGCCCGGCTACCCGATCCCGGGAACGCCGGTCCCCGGCTGGGTCGAGCTCACCTTCACCGGCGGGGCACTCGCTCCTGGCGAATCCACCGGGCCGATCCAGCTACGGCATCACCGGCACAGTTGGAGTGACATCGACGAGCGCGACGACCCGAGTTGGCTCGCCGCCACCAGCCAGTGGACCGAGAACGGACGGATCACGCTGGACGTCAACGGCGTACGCGAATTCGGCGACACGAACACCTGACCCTGTCCCCGGGCGACTGGCGCGATCCGCGTCCAGCCAGCCTTGCCCAGATGAGCTTCGTCGACGCCCAGTCGATCACCGCCGCTCCAACCTTCGATGATCCTGATGAGTCCGAAAGGCCAGCATGTCGGGGCAGTGCCACCGTTCCCGGCCCGCTACCTTGCCGAAATGACGGATCTTGGACGGGGCGTTTACGAGCACCTGATCACCCGTGAGCTGGCCAGCCGCCTCCAACACGTCGACCCCGCCCTGATCCAGCACCACAAACTCGACCCGGCCGACGCCCACCACACCCTCGCCCGCCACATCGCCGCTCTGGCCGCCCGCGCCCTGCAAGCCCTCCCCAACGGCGACGACAAGCTCCACCACCAGGTCGAGATGGCGAACCGCATCGCCGAAGCCATCGCCACCCTGAGCCCAAAGGCAGCGACGGACCAGGACCAGGTAACCGACGCCAAGCATCTGCTGCACGCCATCGCCGCCCCGCCAGCCCCTCCCGCGCTACCAGCCTTCCCACAGCGCCCGACCACTCCCCTCTCCACCGGCGCGCTGCTGGTCAACGGCCGTCACCAGCCCCGCATCGGTCACGAGGTCAACCATGAGATGGCGTCGGCCGAGAGCGTCGACCTGCTCTGCGCGTTCATCAAGTGGTACGGCCTGCGCATCGTCGAGCCAGCCATTCGCGAGCTGGTCGCCCGTGGCGGCAGGGTCCGCGTCATCACCACGACCTACCTCGGTGCCACCGATCAACGAGCGCTGGATCGGCTCGCCGAGCTGGGCGCCGAGGTCAAGGTGTCGTACGAGACCAGGACGACCCGCCTACACGCCAAGGCGTGGCTGTTCCGCCGGTCCAACGGCACCACCACCGCGTACGTCGGCTCGTCCAACCTGTCGAAGACCGCACTTGTGGACGGCGTGGAGTGGAACGTCCGCATCTCGAACATGGAGCAGCCGCACGTCATCGACACGTTCACGGCGACGTTCGAGGACTACTGGAACGATCCGGCGTTCGAGGCGTACGACGCGACCAGGGACGCCGAGCGGCTGCGGCACGCGTTGAGCGGGGAGCGCCGCGACGACGCACCCACCCAGATTTCGAACCTGGATGTGCGCCCGTACCCGTACCAGGCGGAGATCCTTGCCGACCTGGACGCCGAGCGGCTGGTGCACGGGCGCTGGCGCAACCTCGTGGTGATGGCAACCGGCACCGGCAAGACCGTCGTCGCCGCCCTGGACTACCGCCGGCTACACAGGGCGGGACGAGCAGACTCACTGCTCTTCGTCGCCCACCAGGAGCAGATCCTGCGGCAGAGCCTGTCGACGTTCCGGCAGGTGATGGGGGACGGCAGTTTCGGCGAGGCGCTCGTCGCGGGCGAGAAGCCGAACGGCTGGAAGCACGTCTTCGCCTCCATCCAGTCGCTGCATCGCCGCGAGGTCGACCCCGAGGCGTACGACATGGTGATCGTGGACGAGTTCCACCACGCGGAGGCGCCGACGTACGCCCGGCTGTTGGAGCGGCTGCGTCCCCGCGTACTCCTGGGACTGACGGCGACCCCCGACCGGGCCGACGGCGGCGACGTGCGCCGGTGGTTCGACGGCCGCGCTGCCGTTGAGCTGCATCTGTGGGACGCGTTGGAGCGGCAGTTGCTTGCGCCCTTCCAGTATTTCGGGCTGCACGACGACGTGGACCTGTCGCACGTCACCTGGAAGCGCGGGCAGGGCTATGACCCGACACAGCTCAACACCATCTACACCGGCAATGATGCTCGGGCAATGTTGGTACTGCGCGCGGTCCGCGACAAGGTGGACGTCAGGCGCATGCGGGCACTTGGGTTCTGCGTGAGCATCGGGCACGCCGAGTTCATGGCCGACTGGTTCACGAAGCACGGTGTCGAGGCGGCGGCGGTGACCTCGCGGACCGGCACAGATCGGGCGGGACTGCTGCGGGACTTCAAGGCCGGCAAGCTGCGGGTGCTCTTCACAGTGGACCTGTTCAACGAGGGCGTCGACCTGCCGATGGTCGACACGATCCTGATGCTGCGGCCCACCGAGAGCGCCACGATCTTCCTGCAACAGCTCGGCCGCGGGCTGCGCCTCGACGATGACAAGCCCTGTCTCACGGTGCTCGACTTCATCGGCGGGCAGCACGCCAACTTCCGCTTCGACCTGCGCTGGCGTGCGTTGACCGGGGTGAGCCGGCGGGCCATCACCGAGGCGGTCCGGGATGACTTCCCGAGCCTGCCCAGTGGCTGCCACGTCGAACTGGACCGGGTGGCGAAGGATCTGGTGCTCGCCAACCTGAAGTCGGCGCTGCCCACCTCGAAGGCCGGCCTGGTGGCTGAGCTGCGGCAACTCGGCGACGTCAACCTGGCGACGTTTCTCCGCGAGACCGGTCTGGAGATCGAGGACGTGTACCGGTCGGCCAGCCTTGGCGGCTGGACCGGGCTGCGCCGACTCGCCGGCATCGAGACGTCCGCGCCCGGCCCGGACGACCGGGATCTGGGCCGGGCCATCGGCCGCATGCTGCACACCGACGACCCCGACCGGCTGGACCTGCTGATCCAGGTCACGGCCGGACCGCCCGCGCCAGGTCAGCAGGTGTACGCGGGAAACAGCCGCCTACTGGACATGCTGCACTTCAGTCTGTGGGGGCCGAACGCACCTCTGGCGACACGGGACGAGCGGCTGGCGCGGCTGTGGAAGGAACCGGCGCGTTGCGCTGAGCTGCGGCAGGTCGCCGACGTGCTGCGGGACCGCATCCATCGGGTCACGCCGACTGCCGGCCCCGGCGAAGTGCCGCTGCGGGTGCACGCCCGCTACAGCCGCAACGAGGCATGTGCCGCCTTCGGGATGCCCAACCCGGGCTCACTGCGCGAAGGCGTGAAGTGGCTACCGGACGCGCAGGCCGACCTGTTCTTCGTCACCCTCGTCAAGTCCGAGGCGCACTACTCCCCCACCACCATGTACGCCGACCGGGCCATCACCGACACGCTGTTCCAGTGGGAGTCGCAGAGCACCACCTCGTCGGCGTCGGCAACGGGGCAGCGCTACACCTCGGGCGGCTCGACAGTGCACCTCTTCGTCCGGGAAACCCGGATCGCCGACCGCGACCTGGGCGCGCCTGCGTACCTGTACGCCGGCGCCATGACGTACGAGTCGCACACCGGAGATCGCCCGATGCGCATCCTGTGGCGGCTGCGCCAAGCCCTCCCCGCCGACGTGTACGCCACCGCTCGGACGATCGCCGCCTGATCCTGCTACGGCAGTGCGGGCGAGCTTCCAGCCGATTCTCAGATGATCCTCAAAAAATCCCAGGTTACGGCCGCTGGGGGCCCGGCTGGTGTGTGCTGTCACCACTGCGTCATCCCCCCTGTACTGGAGCTTGCATGAAAGACAGACGGAAATCGATTTTCTCCGTCCTGGTCGCCACGACCCTCGTGGCGACCATTGCCCCACCGGCCAACGCTTCCGCGACAATCTCCGGCGAGGAGCGCTTCCAGCCGAGCGTCACCTACGACCTGTCGGTGACCGACGCCGAGCGCGACGCCATCCACGCGGAGGTCGAGGCGTTGGCTGGGCGCGTCAACAGCGCGCGGGCGGGCGACGGCACCTATAACCCGCTCACTCTGGTCGGAGCGATGCTGGACGGGTCGAGCTACGACTCCATCTCCCGAGGCGGCACGGCCGCGACGACGTACCCCTTCCCGGTCAGCAACACCTCAGCCAACCAGAACGAGTACGACCGCAAGGTCGCCAAGCTCGCCTGGGTGGTCAAGCTGGCCACCGACCTGGGTTTCCCGGTGGTCGTGCAGCGCCAAGCCGACAAGTACGTCTACGCCGAGATCGGTGACCCGGACGCCCCAGAAATGATCATGGCGTTGAGCCACCTGGACTCGCCGACGTCTTCCGTTTCAGCTGCCCAGCTGGCGCGCTGGCGGGACGCCGACGGCAACCTCGGCACTCCTGGCGCGTACCACTCGCCCTACATCAAGGACGGCTGGGTCTACGGGGCTGGCATCCAGGACGACAGCGGCCCGACGCTGGCGACGCTGCTCGCGGCCAAGGCGCTGCTCGAGGCGGGCTTGCCTCTCGACCGTCGCATCCGCATCGTCATGGGAATCTACGAAGACGGCGGTCCCGGTACGCCCACGGCGGCGAACACCGCTGCCTTCCAGTCCATCCCGTACAACTCGAACCCGAGCTTCTACGACAACTGGGCCTACAAGAACCTCAACCGGGAGGAGATGCCTATTGCGGCGTACACCTCCGACTCGCGGTTCCCGGTCATCGTCGGCAACTCCGGCTCGGTGACCCCGGCAGTGTCGATGAGCCTGGCGGCGGACAGCACCAAGGCCTTCCGGCTGACGGCTGCCACGGCCGGCGTCACGCTGCGCGAAGGCGACCCGACGCTCAAGGACATCGCGTACGGCAGCACCACGCAGATCGCCTCGCGGGCCATCTTCACCCTCGACGTGGCGGGCGCCAGTTCCGCCGAGCGCGACCGGTTCGTGTCGGCGATCACCGCTGCCGCGACCACGAAGGGTTGGCTCCCGGCTGCTCCCGGCACCACGCCCAAGGTGCAGACCACGATCACCGGTGACTCGCTCACCCTGGAGATCAACACCGATGTGGCGATGGAGATGCCGACCCCGCAGTACGGCAAGAACGCCGTCGTGTGGGGGATGTCCCTCATCTCCGAGGGACTCGGCGCTGTGGGAGGCACGGCCGCCGACCTGGAGTTGAAGAAGGCGGCCGACGGCATCACCGACCTGTTCTTCCGTGACGGTGTCGAGGGCGAAGCCTATATCGGCAAGTACATGGGCATCCCGGCGAACCTGTTGCGCAACCCGAACAACGGCACGCCGAACCTGACCCTCGCCCTCATGGCAAACATCAACTCGGAAACCCCCACGAGCTTCTACACGGACGCCACCGGCAACCTCAGCATGCCGATGTACGTGCGCAGCATGCACGTCACCGCGGCTGACTCCAGCCAGGCAACGGCAGCAGCCACTGCCGCATTCCAGGCGAAGGGGTTCACCATCGGCAACCTCGGCTCGCCCATCGGCGCCGGGTTGTACGTCACTCACGACAACCCGCTGACGGCCCTTCAGTTCGGGAGCTACCAGGCCTCGATCAACCGCAGCCCGCAGCAGTTCCCGGATCCCTATGCCCTCAGGGACGTGGTGTACCCGCAGGGCACGACCGGTGGCACCCTGGCCAGCAACTTCCGCAACAAGATGACCGCCTTCGGCGCCGTCATCCCTGGTAACGAGCGCTGGTGGCACACCGCCAACGAGCGGATGAAGGTCGACTCGGCAGTGCAGATGACCAAGATCATGGCCGACGGCATGGTGGAGATGGCCCGGTACACCGGGCCCGCTGGCGCCAAGTTCATGTGGGCGGACATGCCAGGGCTGAACGCCGACCGGGCGGACCTCGACCTGCTCGACGTGACGATCGGAACCTACAAGGATGCGTCGGGCGCTGTCGGCGCGAACAAGTTGGGCAACCAGGCCCTGCTCGGCGCCACCTCGTTCAACATCCCGATGTGGAACGGGCGCGGCAACTCGGCCCCGACGGCGGCGGCCTTCGCGCTGGGCCACGAACCGGGAGGGGTCTACCTGCCCCTGACCGACCCCGAGTTCCAGAGCAGCACGTACGTGGCACCGATGCGGCTCGAGTTCAAGGTGGAGCGCCCCGGCCACATGTCGGACGCGGCGTGGGCGAAGTTCATCGCCGGCGGCTACGGCGACTTCCGGTTCAACATTCTCGTCGGCGGCCAGGTTGTGCCGCTGGCCGTTCCCGCGGGGCAGAGTGCCGACAAGTACTTCTCGTCGCGCATCTCGGCCACCAACCCCAACGCCATCTACCTGTCGGTGAACCTCGCGATCACCGACGCGCCGTACACCGGTGTGCAGGCCAAGCTCGCGGACTCCAAGACGGACCTGTACAAGGTCAACCCGACGTACCTGGCGTCGAACCCGGATCCGTTCCCGGGTCGCGGGGCCATCGAACAGCGGGGCTTCTTCCAGTTCGGTGACGGGCAGAAGAACGCGGAGTTCTCGTCACCCGACGCGGTCTACGTGACTGTGGCCAACGCGGTCACCGACGCGAAGCCGTCGGCTGTGGTGAAGAAGTTGAAGGGCAACACGAACGAGTTGACCATCACGGTGAAGCAGACCCGTATCGACGGCAGCGAGTCTGCTGTGACGGGCACGTTCACCATCAACAACAACGCTGCTGGCACCTACACCGTCGGCGACTACAAGGTGTACGTCGACACCAAGGGCAACACCCAGATCCGGTCGATCTCCATCGTGTGACACGCGGTGGCAGGACGCCGTGACTCGGGGTCAACGCCACCGGGGTACGAGCATTGACAACGGAGTGGAACCATTGCCATCGGTAATGGTTCCACTCCGTCGTGCGCGTTCCGGGGACCTCCCGGGCTTGCCTCTGCCGGTCAGAGCGGACCGGAGCCGGCGCACGGTCAGGCGGCGTCCGCGTTCGGTGCGAACCTGACGTCCAGCCTCCGGTCCAGGGCTCGCGCGAGGCGTTCCAGGACCGGCAAGGTCGGTACGGTGCCCCCGGCCTCGAAGCGTGCCACCGCAGACTGGGTCATGCCGGCAGCCCGCGCCAGCTCGGTCTGACTCCAACCATGCCCTTCGCGCAGGTGACGTACCTCCTGACCAAGCTCGAACGCTATCCGGGTGGCCTCGTAGGTCTCGGCCGCTCCCGGCTCCGACATTCGCCGCTCGCGCAGATCAATCCAGTCCAGGCGATCACTCATCGCTCTGCCCCCTCGTTCACGATGTGCCGCTCCGCCACGCACCGCTCAAATGCGCGGCGAGCCCGCTCGACCTCCCGGTCCTCCCGCATCCGTGTCTTGCGGAACACCGTGAGCAGGATGATCCTCCGATCGGAGGCTATCCAGTACGTCACTCGTACCGCGTCGCGTTCCAGGTAGAACCGGAGTTCTCGCAATTTACCGTCGAGTTGTCTGCTGTGCGGCTCACCGAGCAGCACGCCTCGGTTGGCCAGTAGGTCGATGTAAAACGCCGCTCAACCCATAGCATCGGTGCTATGGGTTGGGAGGGCTGGGACAAGCTCCCCCAAGTGCGTGTCGTCAGCGACATCGACCCAGGCGGGTGATGGAGGAACGGAAACCCCACGTCACACCTCACCGCTAGCGTGACCTCAGCCCCGAGCGCGGAGCCAGCATCCAGGCCGCCCGCCTTTCCTGAGTGATTGGATCTGCCTATGGAACAGCGAATCAGTCTGGTCACTCTCGGGGTCACGGACGTGGCGCGCGCCAAGGCCTTCTACGAGCAGCTCGGCTGGCGTGGCCAGGAGGTCGAGGAGACGGTCTTCTTCCAGGCCGGCGGCCTGGCTCTCGTCCTCTGGAGCCGCGACAAGCTCGCCGCGGACGCGGGCATCACCGATCCGGGCACCGGCGCCATGACCCTGGCCCAGAACGTCCGATCCAGGGCGGAGGTCGACGAGCTGATAGCCGCCGCGGTCAAGGCCGGCGCCGAGGTTACCCAGCCGGCGCGGGAGACGTTCTACGGCGGGTACGCCGGCTGCTTCGCCGACCCGGACGGTCACGTGTGGGAGATCGCCTGGAACCCGGGCTTCCCGCTCGGCCCGGACGGCGCCCTCACCGTCCCCGACTTCGGCGCCACAGGCTGACCCGACAACAGCAACGGGTTACGACTCGGCCGGCGGGCAGAGCAGCCGGTCGACCAGCGGCAACAGCGGATCCAGGCAGGCCGTCAGCAGCGTGAGGTCGAGCGGCGGCGGCGTGGTGGTGGCCACCCCCGTCGCGGTGGGCGACGGCGATGGTGTGGGCGGGGTCGGCGGAACACTCGCGGATGGGGCCGGAGCGGTAGGCGGAGCCGGTACGGTGGACGCGACCGGAGCGGTGGCCGGCGCAGCGGGCCGGGCAGCAGCCGTGGGCGGTGCAGCCGGCGGAGCCGGAGTGCGCGACGGGGCCACTGGCCGGACGGGCTGCGCAGGGTTCGACGGCCCGGCCGGCGCAGCACCGGTAACCCGCGTTGGCGCTGCCGGAGTTGGCAGGTTGGTCGTACCCATCTGGAACGTCACCGGCCCGACCGCACGCGGCGGGCCGACCGCGACCACGGCGGACGCCGTCCGCGGTGCCGGCCCTGCCTGCGGTGGCCCGACGGCAGGGCCGAGCGTCGCGACGACCACAGTCGCGACGGCTGCGGCGGCGAGGGCCCGGCGGTCGGGGCGTACCGCGATCAGTGGCGCTTCGTCCGGCTCCGCCGGCGGTGGCGGCGTCGGCCGTTCGCGACGGTGGCCGGCCAGCAGGGCGTCGATCTCGGCGACGACGTCGGCGCGGTCACCGGCGGCGGCAGCGATGGCGAGGGCGAGATAGAAGCGGAAGTTCACCACGGCGTTGGCCGGGACGCGCAGCCCACCCAGAGTGTCATGGTCCGGCAGCAGCGTGACCGGGACGTCGGGATGGTGCGCGGGGTCGGTCAGCTCCGCGTACCGCCATTCGCGTCGGTGTTCGCGGCTGGCGAAGGCCACGCGGTGGCTGGTCACCACCGCCATGCCGGTGTCGATGACGCGCAGGCCCGGCGGCACTGTGTCGCTCACCGTTTCGGCGCAGGTGAGCGGCCCCGGCGCGGGTAGGCCGGGGACGTGCCTCGCCTCGGCCTCGACCAGGTCGGCGACGGGGAGGATCCGGAAGACGAGTTCGTCGTCGTCGAGGTCGACCGGCAGGCCAGTACGCGGCTGCGTGCACCCGAGGAACCCGGCGGCCTCGATCCGCAGGCGGGTCAGGTGTTCGCCGCGTCGTCGCCAGGTGCCGATCGCGGTGCGGTACGTGTGCCGGCGCCGCTCGTTCTCGCGCTCGGCCCAGGCGGCTCGCCAGGTCGGGCACTCCACAGAGGTCACGGTCACACGCGGTACAACCGCTCATGTACGTGACAGGGAACGCGCCGAGGATCGATGCTTCCCTTTGTTCCCGAAAGAGGAGATTTTGCGAACGGCAAGACTGCCACCGTACCGCGACCACGCACCTCGGAAGCACGGACAATATTGGGTGGCCCGAATATAGATCAAGATGAAAGAATGTGCCCGTATTGATCCATTACGGGGGATGGAGCGGCATGGCCGACCACACACGTCATCGGTATTTCAGCAGGTCCCTCCGCGCGACAGCATTGGCCGTCGCGCTCGTCCTACCGGTCTCCCTGATCAGTCCGCCCTCCGCCCAGGCGGCTCCGGCGGCGGTGACCGAGGAGCAACTTCCGGCGTGCAGCGACCCATCGGTACCGGAGGACATCAACCACGCCTCCATCCGGCTGGAGGGACCGACCGCCGGATCCGAGGTCGCGGTAGACGCGAACGGCAAGATCGCCATCAACGGCTACCTGCACAAGCAGGCAACGATGGTGGACGTCTCGATCGAGAAGACGACCTCGTCCAGCTTCACCTTCGGTCCGCCGCCGCCCGGCGTCACGAACTGGTCTGCCTCGTGGACCACCAGCATGCGCCCGCCGCACCTGGGCCCGGTCCAGGTCTGTTCCCGCGCGGAACGTGAGCCCCACCGGTACGCGAAGATCCTGCGCGACATCACCGTGGTGGACCTGATCCCGCCGAGCAACGTCCCCGGCCTGACGGTCGGCACGATCACGGCGACCAGCGCCAAGGTGACCTGGAACGCTGCAACCGACAACTACGGCCTCGCCGGATACGAGGTCACCGTCGACGGCGGCACCGCACAGCGGACCACAGTCGGCACGCGCTCGTACTCGATCACCGGGTTGCAGCCGTCCAGCAACCACACCGTCTCCGTGGTCGCAATCGACCTGGCCGGCAACCGGTCCGCGACGCCCGCCACGGCGTCCTTCACTACGGACGCGTCGCCTCCGCCGCCGGACGTCGATGCCGGTCTGACCCTGGACCCGGACGAGGGGGGCGCCCTCGCCAGCTGGCACCCGCAGCCCGCCAACGAGACGAGCTACCGCGCCTATCTGGACGGCCAGATCTACGACCAGTTCTCCGTGGAGCAGCTCTGCGTGGACGGCAACGGCAACGTGGCCAACCCGTGCACTGCCGACAGCGTCATCAAGCTCCCGATCGAGCCGCTGGAGGAGTACACGTCGTACGCGTTCCGGGTCGAAGCGCTGCGTGCCGACGGCACGGTGGCCCGGGAACTCGCCGGTGACTTCACCACGATGGTCCATGTGGACGAGGTGTCGGCGGCGACCACACAAACGACCGCCAGCGAGGCGTCGCAGTGCGCGGGCGCCGGTGGCGACTTCTACATCGCGGCCAGCTCACGCGCCACGGTGCCGGTACCCGCCGGCAGCACGGAGGTCTTCCTCGGCTGCTACCGGGCATCGGACAGCAGCTGCCTCGACGCCTTCCTGCCCCCGTCGGGCGAGAAGCTGCTCGACTGCGCGGACAGCATCACCAACATGCTCTTCGCGGTGGCCCCGACCGGCCGCGGCCCGGTGATCGCCTCGGTTGACGCCACCCCGCAGGCCCGCCTGCTGGTGCCGGGCGCGACGGCACCGATCGCCTGGTGTGCCAGCGGCGCCTGCGCGACCCTCCTGGCTCCCATCGCGGAGACGGTGGAGGTTGTGGCGCTTGCTCCGGCCGCCGCCGCCGGCACCTCGTGGATCGTCGTCGGTGCCGCCGGCATCGGCATCGGTGTCGTGCTGGGCGTCCTGCTCGCCATCCTGTTCCCCAGCACGATCGGCGTCAACGGCCTCATCGAGTACCCGATCGAGCACGACGTCGACTTCGACACGTTCGACAACTGGGGCCTGGACGAGGGCGAGTGGTACAACAGCCTGAAGGTCTACGCCGAAGTCATCAAGACCACGAAGCTGGTGGCCGACCAACGTGATCTCGCCTTCGCGTGGGACTCCAGCGAGGACTCGCGACTCAAGCGGATCATCGACGCGGCGTGCACGGCCCAGCGTGGCACCCAGGGCAAAGCCGGATGTGACGACAACGTCATCGTCTACGTCCCCGGCGGCAAGAACTATCGGGGAGAGGACCTCATCTACACCGGCAAGCACATCGTGGCCGCGATGGGCGACGGCGGGTTCCCGCAGCCGCCGACGCGGGCGGTGTGGTTCTACCCGGCGCGCAGCGTGAACGGTCAGGCAGCGCGCGCCAAGGGCTACGACCACGGCTGGTTCAACGACGCACAGTTCAAGCCGAACGCGTGCGACGTGCGGGTGCCCGGTCAGACCTGCGACGAATTCCCGTTCTGGGCTACAGACCAGGCGGTCAACCTGACCGGTCAGGTCGCCGACCTCAAGCTGGTGCCGACGACGGAGTCGCTGCCGCAGGCCAGAGACATCAACTCGTTCTACGGCAAGTGCAAGGTGACAAACGAAACGAAGTTCGTCGTGTTGCCAGTGAAGCCGTGGGTCGACGCCGGCGGCCCGAGCTTCGCCTTCAAGGTCAGCGGGGGCGGGGCTAGCCTCTGCATGACCCCCAAGGCCCCGTAGCCGAGGAGCTTCCTGATGCTCGATGACATGCGCGTGCTGCGCGACGCGGTGCACGGGTACCGCGTCGCGGCGACGGCTGCCGGCCTCGACTGGCCCGAGCAGCCCGAGCAGCCGGCCGGGCGACCGCCGGATCAGGTCCACCGGATCTTCGACGTGGATCACGTGGCGGAGCAGCTCACCTGGTTGCACTCACAGCGCTGGCCCGACCGGCAGGTGCTGCCCAACGTCGGATGGCGAATGCCATGGCCGGAGGGCGGGGAGGCGCTGGACTATCTGGGGCTGTCGATCGGCACGCCGTTCCCGTGGCGGCAGCAACTGCCCCTGTTCCACTTCGATTTCCTCCTCTACACGTTCGTCCTCGCGGGCGAGCACGAGGGTGAGATCTGGCGCTACCCGGTCTCCGAAGACTCCTGGGAGTCGGTCCGTGCCAGCACCAGCCTGGCCACGCTGTTCGACCAGTGGACCAGGGGAATCGCCGCCGGTGTGGTCGTCTACGACGAGGGCCGCAAGTGGCTCCTGGTTGACGACCTGGCCAAGGCCCAAGGGCTCGACCCGCTGGCCTTCCCGGTGAGTCCGGTTCAGGAGACGCTGCTGCGGGCGCGGCAGCGCGAATGCGGGGTCGACATGGCTGCCGTCGAGGACGGCTTCGAGCACAGCGAGGAGTTGTTCGACGCTATCGACGCCGCCAAGGCGTCGCTCGACGCGTAAGCCCTGGCCGTCCACAACAGCGCCGCGCCGCCACCCCGACGAAGGGGTGGCGGCGCGGCGAGGCCGGCTAGCCCTACTCGGGGCTCTCGTAGACCCGGCGGATGTCCACCTCCACGTCACCGATCGTCCCGGCGAAAATGTCGGCGAACCGTCGCCCCCACTCCACGGCCTCCTCGCGTGAGCGCACGTCCACGAGCGCGAACCCCGCGATCAGTTCCTTGGTCTCGGTGAACGGCCCGTCGGTGACTGTGGTCTTGCCGCTGGTCACGGTGATCCGGGTGGCGTCGTCCTTGGAGGTCGGGCAGAGCCCCTCGGCGGCGAGCAGGATGCCGGACTGCCCGGCCTCCTTCATGAAGGACTCCATCCGGGTCAGGAACTCCGGACTCGGGTTGAACGCCCCCGGCAGGGTCTCGTCAAGCTTGTGCATCATCATGTAGCGCATCGATCGATCCTTTCGTTGTCGACGAACAGTGGTCAGTTGGTGATCTCTCGACCGCAGAGCGCGGTCAGCCAGCCGAAGACGACGACGCAGGCGAGCGCCATCCGGACGCTGATGCTGCCCTGGTCGGGCCAGGCCAGGATCGCGACGACGGCCAGTGCGCTGCCGAGGCTGACGGTCGCCCAGCCGCGCTCGCCGGCCCGCCACGAGGTGCGGGCCAAGACCAGGCAGGCGATGGTCAGCGACCCGAAGGCCAGCATCGCGCCCACGCCGTGGCCGACGGCGTGCCAGCTCATCTCCTCCGGCGCACCCTCCGGCGCGCCGGCAGGCCAGCCCATGCTGGGGTCGGAGACCAGCACACCCCCGATGATCAGACCGACGCCGTGCACGCCGATCAGCGCTGGTCCCCACGTCCCGCCCGGCTTACCGCGCAGCGCCCGGCGCAGCCCGACCGCGCCGGCCACGGCGAGCAGCCCGGTCACCACGAAGTTGGTGATCTGGATCCAGCCCAGATCGCCCAGGGCGAGCAGGCTGAGCGGCTGCCGGCTCAGGTCGAAACCGTCGCGGGTGAGCACCTGGGCGGCGGCCACCAGCCCGAACAGCGGGCCGGCGGCGGCTCCGCCGACCAGCAGCGCCCTGGTCGCCGTACGCCGGGAGTCGACGCCCGCCACGGCGGACCCCGCACCACCGGTGCTGGTCATTGTCGTCATGTGTCCTCCTCTCGCCGGCCGGTGGCCGGTCCCGCGTGCCGGCCGGGCCGGCTTTTCACTGACGCGTCGAGCGGCCGGGCCGGGATACGACATGGCGGGCGGAGAATTTTTCAGCGGCTCGGCGCGACACCGCGGGCGCAGTCGGCGGCACGGGCGAGCAGCAGGGCGCGTTCGCGTTCGTTGCCCGTCAGTTCGGCGGCCCGTTCGAACTCGGCACGCGCCTCGTCGTGGCGGCCCAGCTTGGCAAGCAGGTCACCGAGGACGCTTGGCAGCAGGTGGTAGTGGGCCAGCGCCGGCTCCTGCACCAGCGCCTGAGCCAGTTCCAGACCGGCGGCCGGGCCGTGCGCGAAGGAGACCGCGACGGCCCGGTTCAGCTCCACGACCGGCGACGGTACGACCCGGGCCAGCTCCGCATAGCCGTCGGCGATGCGCGCCCACTCAGTGTCCTGCGGGGTCGCCGCGCGGGCGTGGCAGGCGGCGATCTCCGCCTGGAGGGTGTACGGACCGGGCGGGCCGTCCGCCGCCCGTGCCCGGTCCAGGGCGGCCAGGCCCCGGCGGATCAGCAGCCGGTCCCAGCGCCCCCGGTCCTGCTCCAGCAGCAGGACCGGCTCGCCGTCGGCGTCGACCCGGGCGGCGGTACGCGACGCCTGAATCTCCAGCAACGCGGCGAGCCCGTGCACCTCCGGCTCCTCGGGCATCAACTCCTGGAGGAGGCGGGCCAGGCGCAGCGCGTCAGCGCAGAGCGCCGGGCGCATCCAGTCGTCGCCGGCCGTCGCCGAGTAGCCCTCGTTGAAGATCAGGTAGATGACCTCCAGCACCGAGGCGAGGCGCTCGCCCCGCGCCGCCACGCCGGGCACCTCGAACGGCACCTGCGCCTCGGCCAGGGTCTTCTTGGCCCGGGTGATCCGCTGCGCGACAGTGGTCTCGGACACCAGGAAGGCCCTGGCGATCTCCTCGGTCTTCAGCCCGCCCAGCACGCGCAGGGTCAGCGCCGCCCGCGCCTGCGGCGACAGCACCGGGTGGCAGGCCGTGAAGACCAGCCGCAGCAGGTCATCGTCGATGCGCTCCTCGAAGGTCGCGTCGAAGTTCGGGGTGAACCCGTCGTCGCCGAGATCCTGCCCGAGCTGTTCGACCGACCGTTCCAACAGCTTGCGGCGTCGCAACGCGTCGATCGCCCGCCGCTTCCCGACAGTGGTCAGCCACGCTCCCGGGTTGGCCGGTACGCCGTCGCGCGGCCACTGCTCCAGCGCGGCGACCAGGGCGTCCTGGGCGAGTTCCTCGGCCCAGCCGACATCGCGTACCAGCCCGGCGAGGGCGGCGACGACCCGCCCGGCCTCGATTCGCCACACCGCCTCCACTGTGCGGTGTACCTGCTCAACCCCCATGACTGCCCATCAGAGCAGGGCGGATCGGGCTCCACAAGGACCGCTCGTTCAATCGACGTGACGCGGACGGGTCAGCGGGCCCCGAGCCGGAAACCGCGACGGGGCACGCGGCGGGTACGCCTCGCAGTGCCCGTCCCACTGCGCGGCGGCGACCGTGAGGGCGTCCGCGGAGACCGTGAGGATCAACGGGTAGATGGCTGTGGTCGGGCGGCGCATCCACGGGGGCAGCGACTCGGCGGAGAACTCCACGATCAGCTCCAACCGGCGGCGACGGATCACCCGCGACCGCAGCGCCAGGTTGGGCTCGGTGAAGCGGACCGCCGCCGGTGGCGGGGCCGGTTCGGCGGCGGCTCGCGCCTGGCCGTACAGCCAACTGCCGAGCGCGCGGGCCTCCTCGACCATGAGGCTCGGGTAGTGGTGAGACCAGGTCTGACCGTCGGCGGTGCGGGCGTCCACCTCGACGAGCAGCCAGTCCTGCCAACCTGGGGACACCCGATCGGGGTCGTCGGGCGGGTCGATGCCGGGCTGGTAGCCGACCGGGCGGATCCGCACCCGGGCGCCATCGTCGGACCGGATCTCCACTCGATCATTGTGGCCGACCGAAGCAGACTTCAAGCCCCAAATCGGTCACTTCGTGATCGTTCGACGTACACCCTGGTGCTCGGCGCACGCGCCCGGCCGCCCACCGGCCAGGCTGACCGAGCCGTCCCGGCACTGCACCAGATAGCCCCGACCGGCCCAGAACTGCGGCACGCACTCGAACCAGTCACACACCTCGGCAGCCGGCCGGCGGATCCGGGTGCCGCCGCAGAAGTCGTACCCCAGCGGGTTTTCCGGGGCGCCGCAGCGCGGGTCGCGTGACGGGCTGGACGACGGGCGCGGAGACTTCGTCGACTTCGTGGGCTTGGGCGTGCTGGCCTTCGCGGGCGGCGCAGGTACCGGGCGGACCAGCGCGGGCACGGCACTGGAACTAGGCGCCGGGGTGGCCGCGACCGCGACCTCCGCGCCGCCGACGGGATCCGACGGGTTCGAGTCGATGAGCGCCGCCGGCACCAGCAACGCGATGCCGGCCGCCACAGCGACAGTGCGCCGACCACCGGGCACGAACGACAGGAGCCGCGCCTGCGCGGGCGTGGCCACTGCCGGCCGGAACGGTTTGAGCTGGTCGTGCTCGGCGATCAGCTCGTCGAGCTGGGCGAGCACCGCCGGACGTTGCTCGATCGCGTCGGCGAACGCCAGCGTGAGCTTGAACCGGAAGTCCGCCGCCGCGTCGGCGGGCAGCATCAACCCGGAGGTCCGCGGCCGGTCCAACACCTGGATCAGCGTGACCGGCGCCGCCGGGTCGTGGGCCAGGCCGGTCATCCGGCCGTACGCCCAGTCGCGCCGGCCCCGCCCGCCCAACAGCACCAGCCGGCGACTCGTGATGACAGCCATGCCGGCGTCGATGACGCGAACACCGTCCGGGCGGCGTGGGCGCAGCGGCCCGGCCGCCGGGGCGACCGCGAGATCCGGCGCGGGCAGCACCGTCGTGTGGCGCACCTCGACCAGTTGCGCGGCAGGGAGGGCCCACAGCACCACCTCGCCGTCGCCCAACTCCAGTGGCAGGCCGGCACCGGCTGCGGCGGAGCCGTGGAAGTCGGCGGCCAGTGCGCGGAGCCGCCGTAACTCGTCGTCGCGGCGCCGCCACGCCGCCTCGGCGCCACGGAACGTGCTGACCCGCCGCACGTTCTGCCGGTGCGCCCACCGGTACCGCCAAGTGGAACCCGTCGAATCAGTCTTTGCCACGCCGACTCCTTCGCCGCGCAGACCACCAATCTGGGGTGTCACTGGCTTAACAGCCCCGACACGCCGGCCGGACACGCCAGACTGGACGAAATATCCGATCGGCGGACCAAATCACACGATAGGGCGATATTGCTACGGGAGGAGGTGAGGTCATGCCGCCAGGCACAGCGCCCGGGGTGGTGATCGGGGTCGACATCGGCACCACCAGCACCAAGGCCGTCGCGTACGGCACCGACGGGCGGCAGCTCGCCAGCCACGCGGCCGGCTATCCCCTCAACGACCCGCAGCCCGGGTACGCCGAACAGGACCCGGACGTCATCCTCGCCGCGGTCGTCGGCTCGATCCGCTCGGTGGTGGCCGAACTGTCCACGCCGGTGGCCGGGCTGGCCTTCTGCTCCGCAATGCACAGCCTTATCGGGCTCGACCCGGACGGCAACGCCCTCACCCCGTCGGTGACCTGGGCCGACTCGCGCGCCACACGGCAGGCCGAACGGTTGCGGGCGGTGCCGTCCGGGCTGGCGCTGCACCGCCGCACCGGCACACCGATGCATCCGATGTCGCCACTGCCCAAACTCCTCTGGTACGCCGAGCAGGAGCCGATGCTCTTCGAACGGGTCGCCCACTGGGGCGGCATCAAGGAATGGGTGCTGGGGCGGCTCTGCGACACGCTCGTGATCGACCACTCCATCGCCTCGGCCACCGGGCTGCTGGACATCCACCACCTGGAGTGGGACATCGAGGCGCTGACCATCGCCGGCATCACCGAGGAGCAACTGCCGCAACTGGTCGCCACCACCGCCGTCCTACCCGGGCTCACCCCGTGGGCCGCCGCCGCGGTCGGTCTGCCGCAGCGCACGCCGGTGGTGGTCGGCGCCGGTGACGGGCCGCTGGCGAACCTCGGCCTGGGCGCGGTGCACCCCGGCATGGTGGCCTGCTCGATCGGCACCAGCGGCGCGATTCGGGTCATGGTCGAACGCCCTGGCGTCGACCCGTTGGGCGGAGTGTTCTGCTACGCGCTCACCGAGACTCGCTGGACGGTCGGCGGCGCGATCAACAACGGCGGCATCGTGCTCAAGTGGGCAGGCGCGGCGCTCGCACCCGAGCTGGGTGAGCACTCAGAGGCTGAACTCGTCGCCATCGCCGCCCGAGCGCCGGTCGGCTCCGGTGGGCTCATCATGCTGCCGTACCTGCACAGCGAGCGCGCTCCACACTGGAGTGCGCTGCCCCGCGGCGCGTACGTGGGGCTGACTCACGGGCACCGACGCGAACACCTCGTACGGGCCGCCATGGAGGGCGTCTGCCAGCAGCTCGCGCTGGTGCTCAGCTCGGTGCGCGCCGCGGGCAACGAGGTGGGCGAGATCCGAGCCGGCGGCGGCTTCGCCCACAGCGGACTGTGGCGGCAGATGCTCGCCGACGTGCTCGGCGTACCGGTGCGCTTCCCGGCCGCCCACGAGGGGTCGAGCTTCGGCGCGGCGCTGCTCGGGATGCAGGCGCTGGGGCTGATCCCCAGCATCGACGTGGCCGCCGACCTGGTGCGGATCGACGAGACCATCCGCCCCGACCCGGCCGCCGCCGCCACCTACGCGGCGCTGCTGCCGCTCTTCGCCGAGCTGTACGACGCGCTCGTGCCCGCCTTCACCTCGATGCGCCGGCTGGCGCCCGGCCTACCCGCCCAGCCCGTCACTCCCGCAGGGCCGCCGATGTAGCCGTCGAGGCGACCGGCGACGGTGACGGGTGGGCGGCTGCGCTGTCGTGACGGTGACGTGTGCGCGGCCGTGCTGTCGTGAGCGCCCGGGTCAGGGCGCCTCGACGCCGGAGATCAGGTATCGGTTCACGGCGGCGTCGAGGATGGCAACGGTCTGCTCCTCGCTCGGCCCGGAGTCGCGGAACGCCTCCAGCTGCTCCGGGGATTCCCAGCGCTCGTAGACATGGATCCGCCCCGGCTCCAGCGGATCGGCCGCGAGCAGGAAGTCGAGGCAACCCGGGGTGGCGCGGGCTTGGGCGATGACCTGGGCACAACCGGCCAGATAGGAGTCGCGCGCGTCCGGCTCCACCTGCAAGCTTCCTGCGATGATCAGCATTGGGGTCCTTCCGGGGCCGGCAGTGCTGCTGGGCGTGATGCCTGTGAGTCATTTTGATACCTCTGAGTCATCACGCTATCGAGGACCCGGCCGCCCCGGCGGGTGACCTCACACGCCGGGGATGTTCGCCGGCGGGTTCTCCCCCACCAGGTCCGCCGCCGGCGGGTCGGCCACCACCGGAAGCCCGAAATCCGAGTACGTCAGGTCGAGCTGTGCGGTCTTCGACTGCTCGGTGGCCAGCTCGATCCGGTAGCGGACCAGCCGGCCCTGGTCGTCCACCGTGGCGGTGAACGGCACAGCGGCGGCCCGATCGCCGAGTACCCCGCCGACCGCGCTGCCCAGCACGGCGGCGCTGTCGCGCAGGTCCAGCGTGCCCGCGTACTCCCGGACGCCGGTCTGACGGGCCTTGGCCGGCGCGGTAAGCGTGCTGGCCAGCCGGGTGTTGTCCAGGCCCTTGTTGGCGGCCGGCGAGCCGGGCGCCCCGACGTGCCACCACGTCTTGCCGTCCCATACCGGGATCCGCCGGTCCGGTGCGCTGACCCGCACGTAGACGTCCGGGCCGGTGGTCAACCGTTCGATCTTGACCTCGCCGTTGGGCACCTTCAGCGACGTGGTTTCCAGGCCGCGACGCGCCTTCGGATCCCAGACGAGCACCGTGGCGTCCCCGTCGCCCGCCCCGCCGGTGCCCAGCGTCAGCTTGTACGGCTGCTCGTCCACCTTCGCGGCGGCGGCGGCCAGCACACCGACCGGATCGGTCGGGGCCGGCGCGGGTGACGCGCCTGTCGAAGGGCTGGTCGCAGCGGCCGACGTGCCGGCCGACGGACGGCCGGCGTCCGGCTCGTCACCGGCGGCGACCAGGGCCCACACCCCGGCGGCCACCGCCACGGCGAGGACGACGCCGGCGGCGACCAGCTTGGGCTTCTTCACTGTCATCTCCCCCGAGCGGGGCGCCCGCCCGGCCGGTCGCCGATCGACGCTCACCGCGGTGCGGTCCGGCCAGACTAGCCGGACCGCACCGGCTCACGCGCGGCTGATCGCGTTGGCGTGGATCGCCTCGTTGAGGTACTCCGCCAGGCCGGGAGCGATGTTCTCGTAGTGCGCGGTGAACCGCTCGTCGGCAAGGTACATGTCGGCCAGCCCCGTGTGGACCTCGTACGAGCACTCGTAGAACCAGCGGCTGATGACCTGCCGGTGCTCCTCGGCCAACTCCATCGCCTCCGGGCTGTCCGCTGGCGCGCCCGAGGCGAGCACGGCGACGATCCGCCGACCCCACTCCTCGCTCTCCGCCTTGATCCGCAGCCAGTCCTCCTTGCTGTGGCCCGCCACCCGCCGGTTCGACTCCCGGTACGCGTCGGTGCCACCCCAACGCCGCTCGGCCTCGGCCTCGTGCTCCTCCGGCTTGAAGTCCCCGAAGACCTCGAAGCGCTCCTCGGGAGTCAGGTGGATGTTCAACTTGCTCGCCTCCATCGCGAACTCGATCGCCGCGACCATCTCCTGCAACCGTTTGATCCGTACCGTCAGCAGCTCGTGCTGCCGCCGCAGGTGCGCGGCCGGGTCGGCCGCCGGTTCGTCGATGATCTCCGCGATCTGCTCAAGCGGGAAACCCAGCTCGCGGTAGTACAGGACGAGCTGCAACCGTTGCAGGTCCGCGTCGTCGTAGCGGCGGTAGCCAGCCGCCGTCCGGCCGCTCGGCGAGAGCAGCCCGATCTCGTCGTAGTGGTGCAACGTCCGGACGGTCACGCCAGCGACCCGCGCCACCTGCCCCACCGTGTACGCCATGGTTTCCCTCCCTTCCGGAAACCAGGCTCCCGCCTGTCGCTACGTGAGGGTCAAGCCCGATTCTGACCCACCGTGGCGGCGGCGTCCGGCCTCCCGTACAGATAGCCCTGCCCCCGTGGGCAACCGATCGCGGTGACCGCCTCGTGCTGGCGTTCGGTCTCCACCCCCTCGGCGACCACCGCCAGGTCGAACGCGCCCGCCAGCCGGGTGACCATCTCCACCGTTGCGTGCGCCCGGTCGTCCGACCCGAGCCGGGCCACGAACGACCGGTCGATCTTCAGCTCGGTCGCCGGGATGCGGTGCAGATAGCTCAACGACGAGTAGCCGGTGCCGAAATCGTCGATGGCGATCCGGATGCCCAGGTCCCGGAGCTGACTCAGCCGCTCCAGCACCGCGTCGGTGCCGTCGATCAACGCCGACTCGGTCAGCTCCAGGGTCAACGCCCGTGGCGCGAGCCCTGCGGCGCTGGTGGCCGCCGTGACAGTGGCGATCAGATCCGGCCGGTGCAGGTGCGCGGCGGAGATGTTCACCGCGACCGTCGCCTCCGGTGCCCGGTCACGCCAGGTCGCCGCGGCCCGGCACGCCTCGTGGATCACCCAACGGTCGATCGGCACGATCAGCCCGGTCTCCTCGGCCAGCGGCAGGAACCTCGCCGGCGACAGCACCCCCAGCCGGGGGTGCCGCCAGCGCACCAGCGCCTCCGCGCTGCGAACCGCGCCGGTGGCCAGGTCGACGATGGGCTGGAACTCCAGGTGCAGCTGCCCCTCGCCCACCGCCCGGCGCAGGTCGGCGATCAACTCGGCCCGCGAGACGGCCGACTCGCGCAGCGCCGGAGTGCACGTCCGGTACGCGGACTTGCCCGCCGCCTTGGCCGCGTACATGGCGATGTCGGCGTCGCGCAGCAGGTCGGTGTGGGAGGTGTGCTGCGGCCCGTACTCGGCGATGCCGATGCTCGCCGACGGGTGCACCCCGACGTCCTCCTCGCCGTCGGAGGGCCGCAGAGCGTCCAGCAGCCGTTCGGCGAGGCGCTCCGGGGACACCGGGCGGTCACCGTTGACAAGCACGCCGAACTCGTCGCCGCCGACCCGGGCGATGGTCCCGTCATCGCCGACCGCCGCCCGCATCCGCACCGCCAGGCCGGTCAGCAGGGTGTCGCCGGTGGCGTGCCCGAATCTGTCGTTCACCTGCTTGAACCCGTCCAGGTCGAGCAGCAGCACGGCCACCGGTCGACCGTCGCGCAGCGCCAGGCGCAGCCGCCGGTTGAACAGCAGCCTGTTGGGCAGGCTGGTGAGCTGGTCGGCGTACGCCAGCCGGCGCAGCCGGACCACCAGCCGCAGGTTCTCGTTGGCGGCCAACCCCTGTCGCACCGCGAGGGCGGCGAGCAGCGCCATCATCGTCAGGAAGATCAGCTGTGGGATCTGCCCGCTGGGCCTGCGCGCGAGGATCACCGCGACGATCGCCCCACCGACCGGCAGGTACGGCAACGCCACGCGCCACCACGGTGGCAGCGGCGACTCGGCGGTCTCGTCGGTGCCGTCGCAGTCCAGCGGCGGCGGGTTCCTGGTGGCCAGGCCGATCAACAGGTAGCTCAACGGCCAGCACAGGTCGATGGGGTGACCGGCGACGTAGTCACCGCGCGCGACAAGCGACACGTAAACGGCGTCGGCGACCACCCGGATGGTGAGGCTCGCCGCGAGCACTCCCATCGGCCGCCACAGCGGTCGGACCGGCCCGGCGACAGCGACCAGGATGGTCAGCTGCATCAGGTCGAAGATCGGGTAGAGCAACCCCAGCGTGCGCGCCGGATCGGCCAGCTCGGCGGCGGCGACGCCCCGGAAGACCAGCACCCAACTGATCGGCACCAGGGCCAACGCGACGATGACCCCGTCCAGCAGCGTCCGTGCTCGACCCACCGCCGTCCGTGGCCCGGAGGGCGAGTTGAGCAGCGCTGCCGTACCGGTGAAGATGCCGGCGGTGAAGATCGCACCCACAAGTGGCGTGTGCGGCAGGTCGTCGCCGACGAGCCGCTGCGCCGTCCAGAGCGCCCGCCCCAACGCGGCGAGCGCCATGGTGGCCGCCAGCAACATCCAGAAGCGGCGCAGCGGCGCCGGGTGACGACGGGCCACTCCGACGCACGCGGCCGTCGCCCAGGCGGCCACCAGCATCCCGCCGATGTCGCTGACCAGCGCGGCGCCGGGCAGTGCGGCGATCAGCCAGCACGCCTCCACAACAATGACAGCAGCCGCGACGTACGCACCGGCAGGGCTGGACGCCCTCGCAGCCTGCTGCACGTCCTGTCGGGACACGGTCGCTCCGGCTCGTCGTCGTGCGTGCACCCTCGGGAGGACCGGTCCACGGCAAACCCCGAAAGCCTAACCACCGCCCGAGTACGCCGCCAGGCCCGAAAGTCTCGCCGTCGGTCGAGGCGACGCCCCGGCGACGCAGGTCATGCAGCGGTCAGCGGCCGGCGGAGCGGTTCCAGGGTGAGCGGGGCAGTGAGGTGCCGGCCAGGGGACGGCGGGCGCGGCGGCGCTTGCGCCGACCGGGGGTGCAGGGCGGGCGCGAGGCGCTGTGCACCTCGGAGCCGGCCGGGGACGGTGGCCGGCGGATCAGCCAGCAGAGGAAGCGTTCCATCGACGGGTCAGCCAACCGGGAGACGCTCGGCGTCGGACTTGGAGATCTCGTACTGCGCCCCGCAGAACGTGCACTGCTGCGCGTAGCGGGTACGGATCGGGATGAGCGGAATGAAGAAGAGGGAGAACTTGGTCGACCGGCGGGTGATCACCTGCGCGGCCTGGTTGCCGCAGTGACGGCAGACCTGCTGCACGACACCGGACCGGTCGACCTTGGTCCGCAGACCGAAGATGAAGAACATTGCCCGCCAGTACCCACTCCACAGCGAAAAGTCACCGGATCGAGCAAGGCGATCGCAGAGCATGGTCCGGGGCAGCACAAGATCGTGCTCGATCCAGGATGTGGCGCCCTCGGGACGAACGAGGCCACCCACATCCCGGATCGAGCACGATCACGGCGAACCCTCAGTTGGCGGGCTCCAGGCCGGGCACCTCCGTGTCGAGCCAGATCGGCTGCCAGGCCGTCTCCTCGTGGAAGCGGCGCAGCTCGGCCAGCCCGGCCACCGACCCACTCCAGGCCGCGTAAGGGGGGTTGCCCTCGTCGAAGCCGCTCTGCACGAAGGTAAGCGTGGTGCGGCCGCCGGATTCGGCGAGCTCCCAACTGGTGACGCCGGTCGGTCCCCAGTCGACTGACATCCTGCGACCCGGCTCCAGGTCCACGATCTTGGCCGCGTACCCGTTCTCGAAGCCGCCCATCGCGTACCGGCCGCCGACCCACGGCTCGATCCCGATCGGGTAGCCGAACCAGGAGCTGGCCTGCTCGGATTCGGTGAGCGACTCCCACACCTTGTCGGCGGGTGCGGCGATGACCAGCTCGCCCCGCAGGTCGGCGGAGGTGAAGTCGGTGCGCGGCAGCAGCGGCCGACCCTCCAGGTGGGAGGCCAGGTTGGCGATGGCCAGCGACCAGTACGTCTGGAGGACGCCGCGGATGCTGGAGCCGCTCATCGCCTCGGCAAAGTCGAAGTGGCTCTGCGTCACCGTCAGCACTGTGCTGTCGGGCCCCTCGGCGGTCAACTGGAACTCGGTGGTGGTCTCCACGCCGTCGAGCAGCCAGCCGAAGCGCAACGTGTCGTCGTCCGCGTGCAGGAGGCGTTGATGCGGGGCGTCACCTTCGGGTGTGTAGCGGCCCCAGAATTCGTACCGCCGGGGCAGCTCGACCTCGGCGTGTTCGGCCAGCCAGAGTCGCAGCTCGGCCGGGTCGGTCACTGCCTGGCGGACGCGCCCGACGGACGCGGAGAGGCGGGCCTGCAGCTTCAGCGGTTCACTCATCGTCGTTGCCTTTCGGATAGCAGGCCACGGCGAGCTTGAAGGCATCCCCTTCGCTGCCGCCGTAGCGGGTGAACAGGTCTTGGAGTGCGGTTTGCAGGTCGTGCAGGAACTGCGGGCGGAGCTCCGCGGGCACCCGGATCTCGCCCGCTACCCCGATCGAGGGCAGCTCGGGCGCGGCGCGGTCGAGGCCGGCGATGTCTGCCTGGACCTCTTCCATCAGGTCGAGCAGGTAGCCCAGGCTCAGCTCGTCGCGTGCACGGCGCAGCCCGATCCGACCGACGAGCCGGGGTGAGAGCCAGTAGGAGCGGGCGGCGGCCTGGTAGATGCCCTCGGTGATGCCGCGGACCTTGCGCTCGTTGACCAGCTCGACCAGGCCGGCCGCGACGAGCTGCTTGACGTGGTAGTAGACGCGCTGTGGCGTCTGGTCGAGGCGGGCCGCGACCTCGGTGCAGGTGCGCGGCTCGGCCAGTTGCCGCAGCACCTCGACGCGCTGCGGCTTGAGCAGGACCTCAGCCTGCTCGATCTTCTCCAGGTACAGGACATCTCTCATGGCAAAATCAGTTTGTACGTACAAAATCTGTTTGTCAATCGCTTCGCGAGAAGCCGCGCCGACTTCCTCGGCGCGGCTTCAGGCGATTGGTCAGGCCCCGGTCAGGCCAGCCAGTCGGGCCGCAGCGGATAGCCGTTGACACCGTCCGGACCGTTGTGGGTGGCAAGCACCTGGTGCAACTGGATGCCGTTGCGCTCGAACGCCATCCGCGACCCGGCCATGTAGAGCCCCCACACCCGTGCCGTGCCCGCGCCCACCTCAGAGACGCAGAAGTCCCAGTGCTCCACCAGATTGCGGCACCAGGCGGCGAGCGTCAGCGCGTAGTGCTGGCGCAGGTTCTCCTCGTGATGCACCTCAAACCCGGCGTCGTGCACCTCACTGATCAGCCGACCCGGGCCGGCCAACTCGCCGTCCGGGAAGACGTACCTGTCGATGAAGGCGCCCGAGCGGTGCGGCGCCCGATTGTCAGCGCGGGTGATGCAGTGGTTGAGCAGCCGCCCGCCCTGCCGCAGCCGGTCACGCAGCGCACCGAAGTACGCCGGGTAGTTGCGCACCCCGATGTGCTCGGTAAGCCCGATCGAGGAGACCGCGTCGAACTGCTCCGCCGGCGCGTCCCGGTAGTCCATGTGCCGCACCTCGGCCAGCCCGGTCAGCCCCTCCCGCTCGATGGCGGCCTGCGCCCACTGCGCCTGCGCCTTCGACAGGGTCACCCCCAGCGCCTTCACGCCGTACTCGCGCGCCGCGTGCCGGACCATGCCACCCCAGCCGCAGCCCACATCCAGCAGCCGCATCCCCTTCTTCAACCCCAGCTTGCCGGCGACCAGGTCGTACTTCGTCGCCTGGGCCTGCTCCAGGGTGTCGTCCGGAGACCGGTAAACCGCGCACGTGTACGTCATCGACGGGCCGAGAACCTTCTCGTAGAAGGCGTTCGAGACGTCGTAGTGGTGTGAGATGGCAGTGCTGTCGCGGACCCGCGAGTGGACAAGCCCGTTCATCACCCGCTTCCAGCGCGGAAGCGCCTCCTGCGGCGGGGCCGGCGGCGGCATCAGCCGCTCCCAGCCCAGCCCACGCGCCAACGCCAGCCCGTCGGTCAACGACGGCGGACGTAACCGCAGCTCGTCCTTGAGCACCTGCAACGCCTCGTACGGATCACCCGGGTGCACTCCCTGCAACGCCAGGTCGCCGCTGACGTAGGCCCTGGCCATGCCCAGGTCGCCGGGGGCCGTGAGCAGGTACGACAGCCCCCGCTCGGAACGGATCGCCAGGGTGATGCCGGCATCGGACGGGCCGACGGCGCTGCCGTCGTACCCGGTGATGCGCACCGGCAGCGGCCCGGCGGTGACCGCGCGGATGACGTCCGCAACGGTCGGACCCGTGGGCCGGCCGCCCGCCGGCGGGGTGGCGGGGACGCTCGCCGCCCCCTGATCTCGGTCGGTCAGGCTCATGCTCGTGCTACCGCCTTCTCGTACAGTCCCGTCAGCCGCTGGTCCGGGTCGTAGCGGTCCTTCACCGCGCGCCACGTGTCGCCGCCGTAGAGGCGATCGAAGGCTTCCCGGTCGTAGTACGCGTCGGAGTAGAGCGACTTGTGGCCACCCAACTCCGACACCCTGCGTTCGATCGCGCGGTTGACGTCGCCGTCGGCGGCGCCCGGCGCGATCGGCACGCTCCCCCAGAACCCAATGTTGACGTAGTCCTGCCCCGGCCGGAGGGGATACAGCGGCCAGGACCTCGCCGAGCCCGGCCCCGCCGGCTCACGCAACCGCAGCGGGCAGAGCCACACCGGGGTCATCCCCACACTGCCCGCGAACCAGCGCAGGAAGTCGGCGGTGCGGTCCAGCGGGATCTCCACGTCCTGCACGACCCGTTCCCGGGCCGGCTGGCCGCGCAGCCTGTCGACACGGGCCGCCACCTGGTGCCGGTGCTCCAGCCGGACCAGCCGGTGGTAGACGTCGCTGCGCCGGTAACGCGCCGGCCAGAGCCGGCGCAGCACCGGGTGCTGCGCGCCGAACGCCGCCGAACACCAGAACCAGTCGGTGTCCCAGCGCCAGAGATAGTCGTACGCGGTCAGCACGTCCCGGGTGCGCCGACGCAGCGACCGGTAGTAGATCGACTGGCCGGTGTAGTCGCTGGGCGGGCCGGCCGAGTCGGTGAACGTGCCGAGCACCAGGTACGCCTCGCCGGGGCTGAACATCACCCCGTCCATGGCGTCGACGGGCTCACCGGCCCAGGACCGGGTGGCGGTCACCTCGGCTATCGCGTCGGTGAGCGCCTCCAGCCTGGTGAACCGGACGTTGCGCAGCGCCACGTACCTGCCGACGGGTTGCAGTTCGATGCGCAGCCGGGTGGCGTACCCGAGGCTGCCCAGCGAGTTGGGAAACGCCGCGAACAGGTCGGCGTGCTCCCCGTCGGGCCGGGCCGTGACGATCTCGCCGGAGCCGGTGAGGATGTCCAACTCCCGCACCGACTCGTGCGGAAGGCCGTTGCGGAACGACGTCGACTCGATGCCGAGCCCGGTCACCGCACCGCCCAGGGTGATGGTGCGCAACTGCGGCACCACGAGCGGCATCAGCCCGTGCGGCAACGTCGCGTCGACCAGATCCTCGTACGTGCACATGCCCTGCACGTCGGCCGTCCGAGCGGTCGCGTCGACCGAGAGCACCCGGTTGAGACCGCTCACGTCGAGGCCCGGGGTCCGGGGAGCGGACCGGGGGCGGAACAGATTGGAGGTGCGTTTGGCCAGCCGGACAGGCTCGCCAGTGGGCACTGCGGCGTACGACCGCCGCAACGCGTCCACCGCTTCATCATGGTCAATGGGGTGATCCACACGCTCCGCGCGCATGTGATCACCTTACGCCCGCACCCTCGACATTCGTGGGATGTCGCCAGCGGTCATTTCCCGTCCGCTGACAGGCCCGACGGCTACCGTTGCGATCATGCCGTCGCCCGCGATCGCCGCCCTGGATTCCGCCGGGCTCCCGTACCGGTTGGTCAGCCACGGTCCGGTCGGCAGCCTGGCGGAGGCCGCCGCCGCCCGCGGTGTCGCCGTCCCGGACGTGGTGAAGACGATCGTGGTGCGCCGGAGCGTGGACGACCACCTGTTCGTGCTCACCCCCGGCGACCGGGTCATCTCCTGGCCCAAGCTGCGGGCTCTTCTGGGGGTGCACCGCCTCTCCATGCCGGACGCGGCGGGCGCGCTGGCGGCGACCGGCTACGAGCGCGGCACCATCACCCCGTTCGGCGCGAGCACGGCGTGGCCGGTGATCGCCGACGAACGGCTGCGCGGTCGGCAGATCACGCTGGGCGCTGGTGAACGCGGTCTCGCAGTCGCGGTCGACGCCGATGCCGCGATCGCCACGCTCGACGCCACAGTGGCCGACGTCACAGACCCACAGCCGACCCGCTGACCCCTGCCGTCGTCGATGCGGCGGCCTACTGTTGGGGGCATGCCGAAAGCCGTGTGGAACGACCTGGTCGTCGCCGAGAGCGACGACACCGTGCTGGTGGAGGGCAACCACTACTTCCCCCGCTCCGCCCTGCGCGACGACCTGATCCGCGAGTCGCCGACGCACACCGTCTGCCCGTGGAAGGGCACCGCCTCGTACTACACCCTTGAGCACGAGGGCAGCACCAGCCAGGACGCGGTCTGGTACTACCCGGACCCGAAGCCGGACGCCGAGATGGTGCGCGACCGGGTGGCGTTCTGGAAGGACGTCCGGGTCGTCGACTGACCGCTGGGTTGGCTCCGGCGCGCCGCCGTGGGTGAGGATGGCTCCATGTCCGCCCCCGAGGAACGCCCCGAGCCCGCCGGCACCGTCTACGGCGGTCGCCGGGCGCCGCACTCCGGCCTGTTGAGCGACCCGCTGCTGCGGCTGGCGGTGGCGGTCGGGTTGGTCGGCGTACTCGTGGGGGTGCTCTTCGCCACCGGCCTGTTCGACGGTGACGAGGAGCCGGTGGTGCCGGCGACTGTCGGCGCGCCGTCAAGCGTGCCGGAGCCGACCACCGAGGCTGCCGAGCCGAGCCCGACGCCCTCCGCCGAGCCGTCGCCCACCACGCCGGCCGGCCCGCCCACCGGGCCGACTGTGCTGCGGGCCGCCTCCGGGTTGTGCCTCGGTGTCGACGGCGACGGCGAGAAGGCCGAGGCGCAACTGGCCGCGTGCAGCGGCGGCCCGGAGCAGCAGTGGGTGGTCAACCCTGCCGCCGCGGATGTCGTGACGCTCACCAATGCCGCCTACGGGCAGTGCCTCGACGTCGAGGGCGGCAGTGGGGACGACGGCGCACGGATGATGCAGTTCCCCTGCCACAGCGGGCCCAACCAGCAGTGGCGGCTGAGCGCCACAGGCACCGGCCCGGTGCTGCTGGTGGCGGCGCACAGCGGCAAGTGCGCGCAGCCCGAGGACGACGGCGCCGAGGCCGGCGACGACGTTCGGCAGCGGACCTGCGACGGTCGACCCGCCCAGCAGTGGACGCTCGGCTGAGCGGTCCGCCTCAGCCCCGGAAGCTCCACGCCTTCGGAGCGGTCGCGGCGGCCAGCACGGCCTCCGGCACCGGCCGGCCGGGCCGTCGGCGCAGCAGCAACGACAGCCCGGCAGCGCCTATCGACAGCGCGCCCGCCACGTACCAGGCCATCGCGTAGTCGCCGAGACGGTCGCGGACCAGCCCCGCGCCGGTCGCGGCGATCGCCGCCCCGAACTGGTGCGCGGCGAACACCCAACCGAACACGACAGCACCGGCGTCGCCGAAGTATTCGCGGCACAGCGCCACAGTCGGCGGCACGGTCGCCACCCAGTCCAGGCCGTAGAAGATGATGAACACCAGCATGCTCGGCCGGGCGGTGCCGCTGAACAGGCTCGGCAGCACCAGCAACGACGCACCGCGCAGCGCGTAGTAGGCGCCGAGCAGCAGCCGGCTGTCCACCCGGTCGGTGAGCCAACCGGAGGCGATCGTCCCGACGATGTCGAAGAGCCCGACCAGGGCGAGCAGCCCGGCCGCCGTGGTCTCGGCCATGCCGTGGTCGTGCGCGGCCGGCACGAAATGCGTACCGACGAGGCCGTTCGTCGTCGCGCCGCAGATCGCGAAGCCGCCGGCCAGCAGCCAGAACGGCCGGGTCCGCGCCGCGACGGCCAGCGCACCCAGCGCCCGTCTCGCCGCGCCTCCGCTGGGCGGCGGCACCGCCACGACCTCGGTCGCGCCGTAGGCGGGCAGGTCGAGATCCGCCGGGTGCTCGCGCAGCAACCACACCACCAGGGGTACGACAGCGAGGGCGGCTCCGGCCACGACGAGTGCTGCCGTACGCCAGCCGTGGTCGCGTACCAGCACGGCGATCAGCGGCAGGAAGATCAGCTGCCCGGCCGCCCCGCCCGCGGTCAGCACACCGGTGACGAGGCCCCGGCGGCGGACGAACCAGCGCCCCGTGACGGTCGCCACGAAGGCCAGCGCCATCGACCCGGTGCCCAACCCGACGAGTACGCCCCAGCACAGCAGCAACTGCCAACTCGCCGTCATGAAGACGGTGAGCCCGCTGCCGGCGGCGACCAGCAGAAGCGCCACCGAGACCACCCGGCGGATGCCGAAGCGGTCCATCAGAGCGGCGGCGAACGGCGCGGTGAGCCCGTAGAGCAGCAGGTTTACCGAGACGGCAGCCGAGATGGTCGCCAGCGGCCAGCCGAACTCCGCGTGCAGCGGGTGCAGCAGCACCGACGGGGTGGCCCGGAACCCGGCCGCGCCGACCAACGCCACGAAGGCGACGGCCGCGACCAGCCAGGCGGGATGCAGGCGGCGGTTCTTTCTCACGCCACCAGTCTGGGCGCGGTGCCGATCAGCGACGAGTGGCCGGAAAGCCATCATGCGCAATAATCAGGCCATGAGCGTACGCCCGCACCGGATCGCCGTCCTCGCCCTCGACCAGGTGGTCGGCCTCGACCTGGGTACGCCGGCGCAGGTCTTCAGCACCGCCTGGGGAGCCGACGACACGTCCCGCTACGACGTCCGGGTGTGTACTCCCGGCGGGCTGCCGGTACGCAGCACCGCCGGCTTCCAGGTGCTCCCGGACCACGGGCTGGAGTTGCTCGAAACCGCCGACACGGTGATCGTCCCGGGCATCCACGCAGGCACCGCGCTGACCGACGGCAGCATCCAGCCGGAGGTGACCGAGGCGCTGCGCTCGGCGTACGACCGGGGCGCACGGGTGATGTCGATCTGCACCGGGGCGTTCGTGCTGGCTGCCGCCGGCCTGCTCGACGGGCGCCGGGCCACCACCCACTGGGCGTACGCGCAGCGGTTCCGCCGCCTGCACAGCCGGGTGGACCTCGACCCGGCCGTGCTGTTCATCGTCGACGACCGGGTGCTCACCTCGGCCGGAGTGGCCGCCGGCATCGACCTGTGCCTGCACGTCATCCGCCTCGATCACGGCAGCGAGGCCGCCAACCGGGTGGCCCGCCGCTGCGTGATGCCGCCGTGGCGCGACGGCGGTCAGGCGCAGTACATCGAGCAGCCGGTGCCGAAGGTGACCGACGCCAGCACCGCGAATACGCGCGAGTGGGTGCGGCAGCGGCTGCACGAGCCGATCGCCCTGCGTGACCTCGCCGAGCACGCACGGATGAGCGTGCGCACCTTCACCCGGCGCTTCCGGTCGGAGACCGGGCTGAGCCCGGCGCAGTGGCTGCTGCAACAGCGCACCGACCACGCTCGGCTGCTGCTGGAGACGACCGACCTCACCGTCGACCAGATCGCCCACCGCAGCGGGTTCAACACCACTGCCGCCCTACGCCAGCAGCTCCACCAGCGCATAGGAGTAAGCCCGACAACCTACCGCCGCACCTTCCACCTCCGCCCGCCCCACTCCCCCCGCGATCTTGCACTTTCGGTCGTGGATCTGCCCGTTACGCCCTCTTCGCCCGGGCAGGAAGTGCAAGATCGACGAGAGTCAGGGGTTGGTGCGGAGCGCGTGTAGTTGGGCCTGGTGCTTTGGTAGGTGGACCTTTGCGTGCAGGTTCAGGGTGCGGGACCAGGGCAGGGGCTCGTCGATGTCCAGGTCGGGGCCTTCCCGCAGGCAGGTCGCTACCGGGGTTTCCGCGTTCAGGCCGAGCTGATCGACAAGCGCACAGAGCCGTTCACTGGTGCCGTGCAGCAGCGCGGTCAGGCCACGCATGCCGCCCTGCTCGGCGACCAACGCGTCGAGCTGCGGACGGTGCATGTCGTCCAGGTCGTAGTACGCGTAGGGCGATCCGGCCAGCAAAGCCTCGGTGGCCTGGATCATCAGCTCGTCGTTGGCAACCAGATGCGCCATGATCTGCTCGGCGCTGAGCCGCCCCTGCGGGGCGGGCCCAAACGTCGCCCCGTCGATCTCGGCGAACACCCCGTCGTAGGCCCGCCGCAACCCGCCACTCTCCACCACAACCCCCCCCCCCCC